>NZ_WJWY01000004.1 GCF_010367435.1 Fusobacterium sp. IOR10 | reverse complement strand
AGCTAAAGATTTTACTGTTTCTCCTTTCAACCTTCTTTCATAAATTTCTATTTTTTGTTTATTTGTTAATTTGGACATAAGAAATGCACCCTCCATCTTATTTGTCTAAGATTTTGGGTGCACTACACTTGAGGAGCTTTTTTTTATATGGTATAGTATAATTAATATTATATTTAAAATATAGGGAGGAGTTTTATGGAAGAAGATAAAATTTTCAAGGGAAAGTTATTTGATGCTAGAAAAAAAGAATTAAAAGATATAAAACACAAAGCACATAAACTTTGTCAAAAATTTAACTCTATGGATGAATATGATGAGAACAGACTAGAAATAATTAAAGAATTTATAGGCTCCATTGGGGAGAAATATTATTTTCAAGGACCTATTCAATTTAATTATGGAACTCATACCTATATAGGTGAGAATTTTTTTGCTAATTTTAATACTGTAATAATGGATGATGGAAAAATAACCATAGGAGATAATGTAATGTTTGGACCAAATGTTTCCTTAATGGCAACTAATCATCCCTTGATACCTGAAGAAAGAATTTTTATGAAATATGATGATGGGCATGTATCCATGAGTGAATATGCCAAGGGAATAACCATAGGAAACAATGTGTGGATTGCATGTAATGTAGTTGTTATAGATGGCGTACACATAGGAAATAATGTTGTTATTGGAGCAGGGAGTGTTGTAACTAAGGATATAGAAGATAATTATTTAGCTTATGGAAATCCTTGTAAATCCATTAGAAAAATAACGGAAAAAGATTCTAAAAAAGATTTATTATAATTTAGAGGAGAACTAATGGAAAAACTAATATATGAAATAGGAGAAACTGAAGAGGGAATATTTTTAGAAAGACCAAATAGATTTATTTGTAAAGTGAAATTAAAAGATAATAGTGAAGTTTTGGTTCATGTACATGATAGTGGAAGAATAAAAGAATTACTCTATGAAGGGAATACTGTAAATATAAGAAGAGCTAAAAATATAGAAAAGAGAAAAACACAGTGGGATTTAATATCTGCAAAAGCAGAAGATGGAGAGGATATTTTATTAAATTCTGCATTTCATAGATATATTTCAGAAAACATATTAAGGGATGAAGAAATTTCTCCCTTTGGAAAGATAGATTTTTTAAAGGCAGAAGTGAAAATAGGTCACAGCAGATTGGATTATTTATTAAAAAAAGATAATAAGGAAATTTGGCTTGAAATAAAAGGTGCCTCTTTAGTTGAAAATAAAAAAGTGATATTTCCAGATGCTCCCTCAATTAGGGCAACTAAGCATTTGGATACATTGGTAAATATATTAGAAACAAAGGGAAAAGATGTGAGAGCAAGTGTAATGTTTTTAGTATTTAGAGATTCTGATCTATTTACACCAAATTGGGAAACAGACAAAGTATTTTCAGAAGCATTTTACCAAGCTAAAAACAAAGGTGTTGAAATTTTTCTAATACAATTAAAATTAAAAAATGGTAATATATATTATACTGATAAAAAAATACATATACAAGAAATTGTGAAAGGAAAATAAAATATGAAAATTAAAAAGATTAAAGCAGTATTGTTTGACATGGACGGAACTTTAATGAATACACTAGATGATTTAACAGATAGTACTAATCACATATTAGAAATGAATAATCTCCCAAAGAGAACAAAGGATGAAATTAGAAGTTTTGTGGGACATGGAATTAAATGGACTATAGAAAAAGCTGTTCCAATAAAAACAAGTCAAGAAATTATAGAAAAATGTTATAAAGAAATGTTAGTTTACTACAAAGATCATTCAATGATAAAAACAGCTCCATATGAAGGGGTCAAAGAATTAATGGAAAAACTTCATAGGGAAGATTATAAAATTGCAATTATCACTAATAAAGCTGAAGATTCTGCTAAAATTATAACAGATAAATTTTTTGGTAATATTGTTGATTTTACAATTGGAGATAATGGGGAAACACCTCTTAAACCTTCACCAGATAATATACACAGAGCTTTAAAGAATTTAAATATAGCTAAAGAAGAGGCTGTTTATATAGGAGACTCAGAAGTGGATGTTTTAACAGGAAAGAATTCTAATATGGAAATGATAGGAGTTTTATGGGGATTTAGGGATAAGGAAGTTTTAATAAAACATGGAGCTAAGTTGTTTGCTAAAGATACTGTGGAGTTAGAAAAAGAAATAAAAAAATTAGGATAATAATAAAGGTGTTGGAATTCCAACACCTTTATTATTTATCTAGCTTTTTCAATGTGTTTTTTCATTGTAGCTTTGGAAGTTCCTCCAACTATAACATCAACTATATTTCCATCTCTACCAATTATAAAAGTAGTTGGGAAAGCAGTAATATTATAATTTTTAAAAACTTGTTCTTTTTCATCAGTTACTGATGGGAAGGAGTAGTTATTTTCATTTAAAAACTTTGTCATTTTTAAGTGCTCCTCGTTGTTAACACCAATAAAAATTACATCGTTTTTATTTTCTCCGTATTCTTTATATAATTCTTCAATATGGGGCATTTCATCTCTGCAAGGAGGGCACCAAGTTGCCCAAAAATTAAGGAATACGACCTTATTTTTATATAAAGATAAAGATTCAAAATTTCCATATTGATTTTTCAAATTAAAGTTTGATGCAAGGTCATTTTTCCCATTAGAATTTAAGTTTTTTTCATTTTCTATCTTAATATTTTGAGAGTAGTTTTCAATTTGAAAATTATTAGAATTTAAAAGTGAAAATAAACCAATTAGAATTATAAATACACCAATAACTTTGTTAGTATATTTAAATAATTTGTTATTTTTTCTAATTAAGCCCAATATATATGAAGAAAACAATCCTGTTATTAAAAATGGAATAATGAACCCAGCAGTATAGGCTGAAATTAAAAGAGCACCGTTATTAAAACTTTCTAAAGTTGAAATAGTTATTAAAATTGATGACAGTGCTGGGCCAATGCAAGGTGTCCAAGAAAAACTAAAAGTAAAACCAAAAATAAAGGCTATTAATGGATTCATTTTTTTTATTTTAAAGGGTATTTTTCTCTCTTTTTCTAAAAAATTAAATTTAAATACATTTAGTTGAAATAGTCCTAAAAATATAATAAATAAACTTCCAATTTTTACAATAATATCCTTATAATTGTTGAAAAAGTTTCCAAAAGTGGAAAAAGCAAATGCTAAAGAGAAAAAAGCAAAGGAGATTCCAATTGAGAAAAAAATTGTATTCATAATTATATTTTTTTTGTTTTTAAAATCATTAGTTCCTAGGTAACCAATATAAATTGGTAGTATAGGTAAAATACATGGGGAAAAAAATGAAAGGATCCCAGCTAAAAAAGCTATTATAAAAATCATAATTCCTCCTTATATTTTGTTAAAAAGAGTATCTAAAGTTTAGAAGAGGTAAAACAGGGACAAGTCCATCAGCAGCATAATTGATTAATCCTATTTGAACTCCATTGATATTTTTAGTTCCATTGACTAAACCTAATTGGAAAAATTTAACACTTTCTGAATAGTTAAAAAGACCAATTTGAGCTCCTGATTGTCCTTGAACATAATTTACAAGTCCAAGATTAAATCCAGAATCTTGTCCAATTTTATTAACTACTCCTACAGAGGCTCCGTATAAATTTCCTTTTACATTATTCCAAGTAGACCACGTAAATCCATTAACATCACCATCAACCATAAAGATATCAGGGAAAACATTTAAATGCCAACCGTTAAAATCTCCATTAATCTTTCTATAACCGATTAAAGATAAATCAAATCCAGAAACATTTTTATTTTCAGCTCCAAGAATATTAAAACTGAAAGAAGATATAGAATCTTCTTTAGTAGCTCCAAGCTGAACTCCAGGTAAAATTGAGAGTTGAGATGTCTTAGTAGATCCAAATGCTGTAGAACAGATAAATAGTCCTCCTAATAATAGTTTGTTTATTTTCATATATAATTCCTCCTTAAATATTTTATAAATTAACAATAGGAAATTCTAAAATTAATTTAAATAATTTGTTTTCATATTCTATGTAAACATTTCCTTTTAAAATTTTTACAATTTCTTTAACAATTGCAAGTCCAAGCCCAGAGGAATCGTTTCTTTCCTCTTTAGAAACATAAAGCCTTTCAAAAAGAAGATGAACTTTATTTTTTAAGTTTTCTTCAGTATCATTTTCAAAAATAATTTTAGCCATATTATTCTTCTTTATTATTTTTATAGTTATTTCACTATCTTTAGATTTGTATTTTCTAATATTACTGAATATGTTATCGAGTATTCTTTGAGTTTGCGGGATATCAAGATTTAAAAATATTTTTTTAGAATCAAAATTTATTTTTAAATCAGAAACTTCTTCAGTAATGTATTGGTTTAAAAATAATCCAATATTTATAATATTAAAATTTAATTTAAGATCGGTGTTGATAAGTTTGGAATAATAAAATAATTCATCGATTAAACTATTTAATCTATAGCTATTATTTAAAGCTACGCTTATATATTTTGTTTTTTCTTCATTGGTAAATTTATTTTCTAATGAAATTAAATTTAAATATCCTATAATAGAAGTTAAAGGAGTTCTTAAATCGTGAGACATATTTGTAATTAGTTTTCTTTGCTTTATTTCATTTTCTTTTTCATTTTCTAAAGTTTTTAAAATAAGTTCAGCAGCTTCATTGACTGTCTGACAAAGTTTTGTAAGTTCGTTTGAATATCTTAAAGGAATTCGATGTTCAAAGTTTCCATTTGAAATTTTATTTATATCTTGTTCAATTTCTTTTATATAATTAAGAGGTTTTTTTAAAACAAAAATCATCTCAATGATTAAAATTAAAAATAAGGTTGTTAAAATAATTATATCATAATATCCAAAAATATCTTGAATATTAGAAGGGAAAATATAAAGAGTTCCTTTTTCATTTTTAAACTGGATATGATATTTTTTAGTAAATAAATCAGCATATTCTAAATCTACTCCAGTAAAAAGTTCAAAACTGTTTAAATCAAAATTTTTAGAATTTAAGAATAATATTTTATAATTTTTAAGAGAGCTTAGTTCTTTAATATTCAAAGATTCACTGATGGTTAAATTATTTTTTTCTATTTTATTTTTTATAGAATTTATAATTTGATCTATTTCTTTTATATCTTTTTTTAATTGAATTTCTACGTGATGACTTACAATTATATTTTCCAGAGGCTCTGAAGCTACAAAAATTGAAAAATTTAGAATAAGAAAAAATAAAAAACGTGAAATTAAATATCCTTTTAAAGAATCATTTGTGATATAAGAAATTTTTTTAATCCACACGATATCCAACTCCCCAAACAGTTTTAATATATTTTGGATTTTTTCCATCGTCTTCTATTTTATCTCTTAGTTTTTTTATATGAACAGAAACAGTATTATCTACATTGATGATACAATTTTCATTCCAAACATATTCGTAGATCTGTTCAATACTATAAATTCTGCCTCTGTTAGTTAGAAGTAATTGAAGAATTCCAAATTCAGTTTTAGTTAATTTTAAAAGTTCCTTATTTTTTGTAACAACATGAGCCTTAGTATTTATACATAAATCACCAATTTCAATTATAGGCTGCTCTATATCTAATTTGGAATAATTAAAATACCTTCTAATATTAGCTTTAATTCTAAGAGAAAGATCTATTGGAGTAAAGGGTTTTATAATATAATCATCTCCACCAGACGAGAATCCTAAAATTTGATCAAATTCACCCATTTTTGCAGTTAGAAAAATTATAGGCATTGTATATTTTTTTCTTATTTTTTCGCAAGTATCAAAACCATTTAATTTAGACATCATGATATCCAAAATAATAAGAGCTATATCAGGATTCTTGTCTAATATTTCTAAAGCTTTTAAACCGTTATCTGCTTCTAATATTTCATATCCTTCGGAATTTAAATATATTTTAATCATATTTAAGATATCTTTATCATCGTCAACGATTAATAATTTCAAAAATAACACCTCCCTATTTATTAATTTAATTTTACAATGAAAGTATATATAAAGCAAAAAATTAATAAAAAATTAAGAAATAAAAAAGCTGAATTAAAAAAAATAAAAATGGAGAAATGATGAAAAAGAAATTAAGGTAGGAAGAATAGTTTATTATGAATTATCCTGAATTTAAAATAATAGCAGCTAATAATTCATCTAGAATAGTTAAGTTAATGTTAAAAAAATAATTGAAGATTAAAATTATTAATATTTTTAAATAATTTAGTGTATAATATAGAATGAAAAAAGGAGGAATATTATGAGGAATACAAGATGGATATATAAGGAAAAAAATAATGAATATATAAATGACAAGTATAGTAAAAATATTCTTTCCATTTTAGAAGAGAGAGGAGTTTTTGGAGAGGAGAATATTGAAAAATTTTTAAATCCACATTTAAAAGATTTAAGAGATCCATTTACTCTTAAAGATATGGAAGAAAGTATAAATATAATTTTAAAATTAAAAAAAGAAAATAAAAGAATTTGTATATATGGAGATTACGATGTTGATGGAGTTACTTCAACAACAATATTAGTTTTAGCTTTTAAAGAGCTGGGAATACAAGTGGATTATTATATTCCCCTTAGGGATGAAGGATATGGACTTAATAAAAAAGCTATAAAAGAAATTAAGGACAATGGAGCAGATTTAATTATAACAGTTGATTGTGGTATATCTTCCATTGAAGAAATAGAGTATGCAAATAAAATAGGAATGAATGTAATTATCACTGACCATCATGAAATTAATGGGGAATTACCAAGGGCTTTAGCTGTAATTAATTGTAAAAGAAAGGAAAATGAATTTTCTTTTGATAAATTAGCAGGGGTAGGCACTGCTTTTATGATGCTTTTAGCACTATATAGAAGATTAGATATGGAAGCATATGTATATAAGTATATTGATCTTGTTGCAATAGGAACAGTTGCAGATATTGTTCCCTTAGTTGAAGATAATAGAATAATTGTAAAAAATGGACTAAAAATTTTAGGTAAAACCAAATGGAATGGGTTGAAATTTTTATTGAGAAAACTTTATGAGAATAGTGGAACTAGAGAATACAATACCTATGATATTGGTTTTAGAATAGCTCCTATATTTAATGCAGCAGGAAGATTAGAAGATGCAAAAAAAAGTGTTGAGTTATTAATAAGTAACGATAATAAAGAATGTGATATTATTTCCTATGATTTATTAAATAAAAATAAGGAAAGGAAAGAAGTGCAAGAGAGTATTTTATCTAAAGTGGAATATGAAATAGAAAATAAAAAGCTTTATGAAAATAGCTCAATAGTAGTTGCACATGAAGACTTTCATAGTGGTGTTATTGGAATAGTTGCTTCAAAAATTGTTGACAAATATTATAAACCAACAGTAATATTAAACATAAAAAAAGAAGAGGGAATAGCTGTAGGTTCTTGTAGAAGTATAGAAGGTTTTAGTATTATTCAAGCTTTAAATTCAATGAAAGAATTATTTGTGAAATATGGTGGGCATGCTGGAGCAGCAGGACTTACAATAGAAATTTCTAAAATAAATATATTTAAAGAGAAATTAGATGCCCATGTTCATGAAAACTTAGGGGATAAATATTTATTAAAACCAATAAAAATAGATCAAAAAATAGGTGTTCACAAGATATCTTATGATTTTTTAGAGGAATTATCCCTATTGGAGCCTTTTGGATTTGGAAATTCCACACCTTTATTTTCCATTGAGAATTGTAGCTATTTAAATTTAAGAAAAATAGGAAAAGAGAAAAATCATTTAATGCTTAATTTAGTGAAAAATGACGTAGAAATAAAAAATTGCGTTTGGTTTGGTGCAGGGGACATGTATAATTTCATAGGAGAAAGTTATCTTTTAGATATAGCTTTTAAATTAAAAATGGAGAGATACAAAAATAGGTATCAATATAAAATATTTATTGAGGATGTTAAAAAATCAGTTGATAGTAATGAATATTTAAATATGGAGGCTATTAAAAATTTTGAAATATATGACACTAAATTTCCAATAAAGACAGTTTTTTATACAAGAAAAGAGATAGGTAGTAAACTTAATATAATTTATAGTGATGGAAAAGTTTATGTAACAGATAGAAAAGTTACTGTTGGAGAGTTAGATGAGGCAATTTCTTATATTTTAATAAAATCAAAGGAATATTTTGGATATAATTTTAAACTTTCATTGATTAAAATAGTTGGTACAGATGACAATTTTAATGTGTATGTGGAAATAGATAGAGATTATAATTTTGAAACCTATAAAATAAAAGATGGGGAAATATTTAAAG
Organism: Fusobacterium sp. IOR10; assembly: GCF_010367435.1. NCBI lineage: Bacteria > Fusobacteriati > Fusobacteriota > Fusobacteriia > Fusobacteriales > Fusobacteriaceae > Fusobacterium > Fusobacterium sp. IOR10. Next base: position 87,937 of record NZ_WJWY01000004.1, on the reverse strand, counting down.
AAATAAAAAATTATTTAATAGGAGAACTAGAGTATAATTCTTTTCAAAAGAAAATATTAAAGGGAATATTTAAGGAAAAAGAAAATATTTTAGGAATTTATAAAAATAACAGAGGGATAGGGGTATTGATTAAAACAATATCTTTGTACTACAAAAGTATAGGAAAAAAAGCTCTATTAGTTACTAAAAATAATTTTTTTAAGAAAGAAAAAATAAAAAATTATATTGAAACTTCTGAAAAAATAGAAAATGGATATGATTTTTATATATTCTTAGATTATCAATTGAAAGAATATATTGATAAAAGCTTAGTTTTAAATAAAAAAAATATAAAAAATTGTGAATTTAAAACAATTGAGGATGATTTTGAAATACCTAAAAATATTAATTTTATTGAAGAACCTTTGTTGATTAACAAAGAAAATATTTGGTCTAAAAAATTATCTATAAATGAAAAATGTTCAACTTTAAAGAAAATAAAAAATGGGAAAGAAATATTTGCCACTGAAAATATAAAGGTTTTATTTTAAAAAATAAAATTGTTAAGTATAATTTAACAAAAAAATATTGATTTTATTCATAAAAAATGGTAGTTTAAGGGCGTATATTTAAAAGAATAAAAAATTTTACAAAAAAGGTTAAGGGGAGATTTTTATGAAAAGTGACACAGCCAGGAGAGCTGTAGGGAGTTATTTGAGGTCCCATATGGATCTTTATTTATTAGCAGCCATTGTTGGAATTTTATCAGGAGTGGTAGCAGTGGGATATAGAATATGTCTCGATTTTGTAAATGAGCATAGGGATGCTTACTTTACTTATGCTAGAAACAATATGAATTTTAAAATTATAGGGCTTCTTGTCCTATTTGCTATTGTAACTTCTTTAATTTTAGGATATATCATAGTGAAATATCCAATGGTAAAAGGGAGTGGAATACCTCAAGTAAAGGGAATAATAGCAAGACAAATGGATTTCAATTGGTGTAGAGAATTAGGAACTAAATTCCTTGGTGGGGTAGTAGCCATTGGAACAGGTATGTCAATGGGTAGAGAAGGTCCATCAGTTCAATTGGGAGCAGAAATAGGAAGAGGAATATTTGATATTTTCAAAAGAAAAGATTATGATAAAAAATATTTAGTTACATGTGGTGCAAGTGCTGGTTTAACAGCAGCTTTTGGAGCTCCCTTTGCAGGGGTAGTTTTTGCAATAGAAGAAATACATAAATTTATGTCACCTCTTCTAATAACTTGTATTTTAATAGCCTCTGTATGTGCAGAATTTGTAACTAAATTCTTTTTTGGTTTTGGAACAAGTTTTGATTTACAAAATGTAACAACTGTATATCAATTAAAATATTATTTTTTATTAGTGTTATTTGCTCTAATAGTAACAATATTAGGAAAATTATTTTCTGATGGAATTGTTTATTTTCAAAAATTATATTCAAAAATAAAAATACCTCCAATGATTAGACCTATAATTGTTGTAATCACAAGTATTTTTTTAGGATTATTTTTTATGGATGTAACTTCAGGAGGGCATGGATTAGCAGAGAGAATAATTAATGAACCATTTGCTTACAAAACATTAATAATTTTATTTGTTTTAAAATTTGTCTTTACATTAATGTGTTATGGTTCAGGTGCTCCAGGAGGTATATTCTTACCAATATTAGTATTAGGAGCTTTAGTTGGGAAAGTTTATGGAATGATTGTTATAAATTATTTCCCTGGATTAACAGCAGGATATGAAGTTTATTTTGTTATTTTAGGAATGGCAGCTTTTTTAACAGCTGTTGTAAAATCACCTTTAACAGGAACAATACTAATTCTAGAAATGACAGGATCATTTGCTCATTTTTTCCCTTTAGTAGTAACTTGTATGGCAACATTTTTAATTTCAGAATTATTACAAATGAAACCAATATATGATACATTACTTTTAAATATGTTACCTAAGACTAAATTTCAAGAGAGACGTTGCAAAAAGAAAGTAATTACAAGAATTGCAGTTGGTCCAGATACAAGATTTGACAACAGATGTATAAAGGATATTAAGTGGCCAGATGGATGCCTAGTTGTTGCATTGGAAAGAGCAGATGAGGAAATTATTCCAAATGGAAATGACAAGGTGCAAAGTGGTGATATAATAGTTATTTTAACAGATGAAGGAACAGCAAATAATATGACTTTGAAACTTATGGAAATGGGAGAAAAAATCATTATAGGTGGAGAAAATTAAGATTTAATATAAAATAAATTTGACAAAATAATAAAATTCCAGTATAACTATTCTAAATAATTATACTGGAATTTTTTATTGGGAGGTTTTATATGAATGAAAAAAGATTGGTTGAAACATTTTTGAAATATGTAACAATTGATAGTGAAAGTTACTCAGAAAAGGAATTTGCAATGGTGTTAGCAAATGATTTTAAAAAATTAGGATGTGATATTTCTTTTGATAATGCTGGGGAAAAAATTGGAGGAGATATAGGAAATTTATACTGTACTTTAAAAGGAAATGAATCGAAAGAACCAATATTGTTTTCAGCTCATATGGACACAGTGAAACCAGGAAAAGGAATAAAACCTATAATAGATAATGGAATAATAAAATCTTCAGGAGATACAATACTAGGTGCAGATGACAAAGCTGGAGTAAGTATTATAATTGAATTACTTAGAACTATTAAAGAAGAAGAAATAGATTTTCCAACAATAGAGGTTGTATTTACAGTTGCAGAGGAAATGGGTTTAAAAGGAGCTTTAAATCTAGATTATTCTAGAATAAAATCTAAAAGTGGGATAATATTAGATGATGGTGGAGAGGCTGGAAAAATTATATATTCTGCTCCTGGACATGTTGTTTTAGAGGGAGTTTTTACAGGGAAAAGTTCCCATGCTGGAGCTGATCCAGAATCAGGAAAAAGTTCAATTAGAATGGCTTGTGAAGCTATTTCTCAAATGAAACTTCAAAGAATAGATGAGGAAACTACAGCTAATATTTCTGGAATTTATTCAGATTATGCAACTAATATTGTTCCTGAAAAAACTAAGATATTAGGTGAAGTTAGAAGCAGAGACCAGGAAAAATTAAAAAATCAAATGGATCATATGATGGAATGCATTAAAAATTCATGTGAAAAATATAATGGAGAATTTCAAGGTGGCTTTCAAGAAACTTATAAGGGTTATAAATATGAAACAAATGGATTATTTATAAAAAAATTGAAAGAAGCTTGTGAAAATGTAGGTGTGTCTCCTAAATTATGTGTTTCAGGTGGAGGAAGTGACGCAAATATTATAAGTAGCAAGGGAATTAAAGTTATTAATTTTTCTTGTGGAATGGAAAAAGTACATGGATTAGAAGAACAAGTTTCCATTAATGAATTAAAAAAAGTTGTAAATATTTTAGTGGAATTTGTAAAAATAAATTAGAGGGATTTCAATAAAATTAGAAAAATATTGACAAAAGGAAAGATATGATGTATCATGTTCCTAACAATTAATAAAAAGGAGAAGATTATGTTAATAACAACATTTAATTTAGACATTATACATCATCACTATAGGTAGAGAGTTTGTAAATGACAGTGTCATGAATACAGACTCATATTTAAATGCAAATTTTGAGTCTGTATCTATGGTGGAATTAAATCTTAACATTTTCTTTTTGAAGGAAAGCCACTTGGATATATTCTAAGTGGCTTTTTATTTTATAAGAGTTAATGAAATTTTAAAGGGGGATTATATTATGAAAAAGATATTAGCAATTATTATTATGGTTTTAGGAATTGGAACACTGAGTTTTGGAGCAGATAAATCTTTAATTAAAATTCAAAAAGCAGGAAAGATGATCGTAGGATTAGACGCTACATTTGCACCAATGGGATTTAGAGATGAAAAAGGTGAAATTGTAGGTTTTGATATTGATTTAGCAAATGAAGTTGCAAAGAGATTAGGAATTAAAGCTGAATTTAAACCTCTGGAATGGGATGGAATAATTTTTGATTTAAAAAGCAGAAAAATAGATATGGTATGGAATGGAATGACAATAACTGAGGGAAGAAAAAAACAAATTACTTTCTCAGATGAATATTTTCAAGATGGACAAATAATATTTTCGAAAAAAGATAATAAAGTAAATAAAGTTCAAGAACTTAAAGGGAAAATAGTAGGGGTACAATTAGGAGGATCTGGAGATTTTGCACTTCAAAAAAGTGAAGTGTTCCCAAGTATAAAAGCAGTTAAAAAATATGCAACAAATGTTGAAGCTCTAATGGATTTAGAAGCTGGAAGAATAGATGCAGTTGTTGTAGATGCTGTAGCTGGAAAGTATTACAACTCTAAAAAGAATGGTTTAACTTATTCTTCTGAATCTTTAACAAAAGAGTATTATGGAGTTGGAATGAGAAATGAAGATAAGGCTTTTAGAGAAGCTATTAATAATAAGCTATCTGAAATGAAAGCTGATGGAACATTTAAAGTAATTTATGAAAAATGGTTTGGAAAAGAGGAGAAATAATTATGCAAAACGATATTTTATTCATACTAAAAGGTATGGGGCTAACTATTAACCTATACATAATGACAATGATATTTTCACTTCCACTAGGGATACTTTTTTCCCTAGGGAGGTTGAAAAATAAAGGACTAATCAATAATATAATAGTAGCCTATACATCTATTTTTAGAGGAACACCATTATTATTACAATTGTTCTTTGTCTATTATGGACTTCCAATAGTTGGAATTACTTTATCAGCTTTCACAGCAGCTACTCTTACTTTTGTAATAAACTATGCAGCATATTATTGTGAAATCTTTAGAGGAAGTATATTGGGAATAGATGAAGGCCAATATGAAGCAGCTAAGGTTTTAGGACTTAGTTACTGGCAAACTATGATTAGAATAATTATTCCTCAATCTTTAATCACAGCTTTACCTCCATTATCAAATGAAGCAATAGCATTGGTTAAGGATACCTCTTTAGTTTCAGCAATAGGAATGGCAGAAATACTTAGAAATTCTAGAGAACTAGTAACAAGAGACTTTTCAATAATACCCTTTGCAATTTGTGGAGTTCTATATTTTCTAATGTCAGTAATCATAATTTGGTTTTTCAAAAAATTAGAAGAAAAGGTGATGATATAATGAGTTATATTGAAATAAGAAATCTACAAAAAAAATATAATGAAGATGAGGTTTTGAAAGGAATAAATTTAGATATAGAAAAGGGTGAAGTTATTTCAATAATTGGTTCTTCAGGTGGAGGAAAGTCAACATTTTTAAGATGTCTTATAGGTCTTGAGGAAATTAATGGTGGTGAAATAAAAATTCCTGATAGAAAAAAAATGGGAATGGTATTTCAATCCTTTAATCTTTTTCCTCATAAAACAGTGGCTCATAATATAATGGAGTCCCTTATAGTTGTGGATAAAATGGATAAAAAAGTTGCAAAGGAAATAGCTTTAGAATTATTAGATAGAGTAGGTCTTAAGGATAAAGCTAATGTATATCCAAAAACTTTATCTGGTGGACAAAAACAAAGAGTTGCCATAGCTAGAGCTTTAGCAAGAAATCCAGAAGTATTATTATTTGATGAACCAACATCAGCTTTGGATCCAGAAATGGTAAAAGAAGTACTGAGTGTTATTGAAAAATTGAGAGAAGAAAGCAATATTACAATGGTTATAGTTAGTCATGAAATGAACTTTGTAAATAATGTATCAGATAGAGTTGTGGTTTTTGGTGGAGGATATATTCAAGAAATTAGAGAGAACAGAGGAGGGAAAAAATGAAAAAATTAATAATGGTGATGTTACTAATTCTAGGAATTTCAGTAGTGAGTTTTTCCAAGGATAATTCTTTAGAAAGAGTTAAGGAAAATGGAAAATTTATAGTTGGACTAGATGATACATTTGCCCCAATGGGATTTAGAGATGATAAAGGTGAAATTGTTGGTTTTGATATTGATTTAGCAAAGGAAACAGCTAAAAGAATGGGTGTTAAATTAGAATTAAAACCTTGTGAATGGGATGGAATTTTATTTGAACTTAAAAGTGGTAAAATAGATATGGTATGGAGCGGAATGTCAATAACTCCAGCAAGAGAAAAGCAAGCTTCTTTTTCTAAACCATATTACCAAGGTGGACAAGTAATTTTTTCAAAGAAAGATAATAAAATTTCTAAAATAGACGAACTAGCTGGTAAAATAGTAGGATTACAACTTGGAAGTACAGGGGACTTTGCACTTCAAGAAACTGCAGTTTTTCCTAGAATCAAAAAAGTTAAAAAATATGGAACATTAATTGAATCTCTTATGGATTTAGAAGCAGGAAGATTAGATGCAGTTGTTGCAGCTTCTTCAGCAGGAGGATATTATAATTCTAAAAACAAAACATTGGCAATGTCTAGTGAAAGTATTTTAGAAGGAGATGCTTCAGGAATAGCTTTTAGAAAAGAAGATAATTCCCTTAGAGAAGAAATAGATAAAATAATTGATGAAATGAAATTAGATGGAACTTATAAAAAAATATATGTTAAATGGTTCGGAGAATAATTGTTAAATATTTAATAAAAAATAAAAGCATTATGATATAATTATATATATTGTAATGCTTTTATTTTTAATTTAATTATACAAGGAGGATGTATGGATAAAAAAAATAATCTTTGGGCTTGGATATTGGGAATATGTATAATTATTGGATTTTCATCTTTAGGATATTTAGGAGGAAAATCAGCAGTTAAAATAAAGGAATATGAAAGAGTGGTTACAGTTAAAGGTTTATCAGAAAAGGATTTTTTAGCTGATACAGTGTTAATGCCAATAGAATACATAACTAATTCAAATGATTTAGAAAGTCTATATGATTCATTGAAAGAATCAGAGAGTAAAGTTAGAAATTTTTTAATAAACAAAGGAATAGATGATAAGGAAATTTCAGTTTCAAATATAGAAATAGAAGATAGAAGTAGATATTCAAATGGAGAAAAGCTAGATTTTATATATTTAGGAACTCAAAAAATAACAGTATATACTAAAAAAGTAGAAAAAATAAATAATATAAAAAAAGAACTACAAGAGTTATTAAAAGAAGGAGTTTATTTAAGTGGAAATCAATATACTAGTCACATAGAATTAGTAGCTAAGTTTACATTGAATAAACCAGAAGTTAAGTAGTAAAAATAGATTAAATATGTAGGAATGTCTACGGTATGCCAACATTTTTTGAAATGTTGGCATATTTTTTATTATATAATTAATCCTTTGTTAATTTTTCAAAGAGATCTCTAGCTTCAAAACTCATTTTATCTGTTTCATGTGTATATGTATCTAAAGTAGTTTGAATTTTTGCATGTCCTAATCTTTTTTGAACAGCTTTTATATTAGCACCAGCTTCAATTAATAAAGTTGCATGGGTATGTCTCAAGCTATGAAAATTAAAAGGAATTCCTAATTCAAAGTTAATTACTTTTGTGGGATATTTAAAAGTATTTGATGTCATAAGAACTCCAGCTTCGTTTCTACATATAAAATCAATTTTAGGTAATAATATATGTTCAGCAGCTTCTTTTTCAGCTTTAATTAATATCTTAACATTTTCATTAATTATTTTTTTTTCTTTTAAAAAGTAATAATTGTAATATTCATTATATTCTTCTTCATTTTCTTTTTGTTCTTTTTTTTCTTGTAATAATATTTTTTTTAAAATATTCCCAAAATAAATAGTTCTTACAGAACTTTTTGTTTTAGGGGTACCAATGCACCAAACCTTTCCTCTATTATAAAGTTGTTTTGTTATGGAAATAGTATTTTTATCAAAATCAATATCATTCCAAGTAAGAGCAGTAACTTCTCCAATTCTACATCCTGTATAAAAACCTATAGCAATCATTATATGAGTTTTATTTGGATTTTTAAATCTTTCCATTATTTTTTTAAAATCATTTAAGTTAATTAATTTTGTATATCTATTTTTAGTAGTCTCTAATTTAGGAATTTTAATAGAAGAAACCGGATTATATTTTAATAAATTAGCCGTATTACATGCATATTTTAAAGATCCACTAACAATTGTTATTAAATTAACAATCATAGATTTGCTATATCCCTGTCCACTCTTTTTATTTATAAAAGTTTGAACAGCAAGAGTATTTAAATCTTTTAATTTATAATAACCTAGTTCAAGTTTTACCGCTTTAATAAGATTTAAATAAGATATTTGTGTATTATATTTACAATTTAATTCAACATAATTTTTGTACCAATAATCCAAATAATCACCAAATGAGATTTTATTAGGAGAAATATTTTCATTATTGCTATATTCAGAAAGAGCTTTAGCTAAAGCTCTTTCTGCCTCTTTTTTTGTTTTACCTCCTACTCTTTCAATTCTTTTTCTTTTTCCATCTACAACTGCTGCTTCAAAAGAATAATACCATTTATCCCCTCTTTTTCTAGTACTCATAGTTGCCTCCTTAGACTACTTTCACATCAAAAGGATCAGAAAGATCTAATCCTTCGCTTTCATTGATAAATCTTTCTAATTCTTCTTTTCTTATTTTTAAACTTCCTAATTTTAGAACTTTCAATTGCTTGCTTTCAATTAATTTATAAACATAATTCCTGTTAGTTTTTAAAAGTCTAGAAGCTTCTGTTACTGTAAATAATAAATTTGTCATGATTTTACCTCCATTTTAATATATATGTTATTGTTTTTATTAAATAAAAAGGGCTATTACATTATTTCTTATCAAACAAAGGCATTCTTTTTTTTTAATAAGAAAGAGATTCTTTTTCTTCTTGCATGATATCTGAAACTCTAATATATAGGATTACTTTATTTTTCTTCATGAGCCTATACTTCTAATTGTCTTAAATATAATTCTAGCACTCTTTTATTTTGTTCTAATATTTCTTTTGCTTCTATTTTTTTTATTTTAATTGTCATGTTTGTACCTCCATATTATTATGCTATAATTAGAATGATTAGGATCTCAAACTTAATCATTCCTTAGAAGAGTAGTTCCTAGCTACTCTTCTTTTATTACTTTAAATACTTTAAATTTAATTTTCCTTTTTTAGAATCAATAGAATTGACCTTGAACGGAAAGAAAACATCTTTTCGATCAAAACTACTGCTACCTGGTATAAGTTTAAGCTTTACATTCTCAAACTTATTGATTGCTGCTCTGCCTATTTCATTTTCTATAATTTTCAACATTGGTTCAGGATCTATACCGAAGCCTTTCATTTTTAAATTCTTTGAAGTCTTTAGATATTTAATGAAATCTAAGATGAAATCTTTTTGATTAGTAATACTAATAAACATTTATTTCACTCCTTGTTCTACAATATTTTTTATTTTCAAATAGCTTTCAAATAATTTAAATACAGAATCTGTATCTTTAAAAGAAGCTGGACTCCAGTAAGCCTTCTTGTCATCATTATCATAAGTTTGATACAAAGAAATATTTTTGTTGCTTCTAATGGCATTAATACAAGTTCCTATAGTAAAACTTTCTTTATCTCCTGAACAAGAAGAACCTTCAAACTTCTCTATAGTTCTTCTAACAAAATCATCTAATTGTCCAGTTATGATATATTTGTACAGCCACGATTTATTGCTTTGTGGGACTTCTAATACTTCTTCACATATTTCTATCAAATGTGTTATTTTCTTTTGGACATTCCAAATATAACTTTTTTCAGAAATGTTACTATTTTTTTTCATGTTTTTTAATAATTTTATTTCTTCACTATTTTTTCTTAAAAAATTCTTTCTAATGCTGCTTGAGAAAGTTTCCATACATTCTTTCAATTCCTTTTTTATTTCTTCATGTTTTTCCATTATATTTTTACTCCTTCTAACTTGATTGCAAAAACTTTTACAGGTTTATCTCCAAACTCTTTGTGCTTAATTGTTTCTATTTCATATCCCTGATACTTAAATTTGATGATTTTTTCTGTCTCAATATTTTTAGGGTATCCTAATTTTATAATTACATTATCTATCCAATCAACAAACCATATTTTTTTCTTCCAATAATCATTAAACAATCTGTATTCATATTTCTTTTTACCACTTTTTACTTCGTCAAAATATTCTTTTCTAACATTTAAAATTAAATTATATTCTTGCTCTTCAAAATATTTTTTAAAACGATCTTCTGTAATTTCTATCCACCTGCTGTTTTTACCACCCAAATGAATTTTTTGTATTCCATACATCCAATCTCTATGTTTTACCCATTTGGTTTCTTTAGATATCTTTAAATATTTATCGACAATGCAGCCATCATTATCTATTTTATTGATATGAAATTCATTTTTGCATACATATATCACTTTATTTCACATCCTTTTCTAGTTTTTTTCAAATAAAGAAATATTGTTTTCATTTGATAAAGTATTTTCTTTTTCTTTAAGTAAATTTTCAAGTTCCAACATTTCTTTTTTCATTGTTTTTATATCATTTTTTATTTTATTAATTTCTACTGGTTCTGCAATTAATATTTTCTTTTTGATTTTTTCAATATTCTTAAAATCAAAATAATTAAATTCTCTTTTATGTGAAAATTCTTTTTGATTTTTAAGCTCACCAGGTAAAAGAGTTTCTTTTATTTCTTCAGCATTCTTTATTTTATTTTCAATTACTTGAATTCTATCATCATAAGTAACATTTTTATTTGTTAGATATTTAACGGCCAGATCAGATAGAGAAGAAATATAGTCTTTGTTATCTTGGAACTCAATATACAACCGATATCTTTTCATAAAGCAACTGACCAAATCTTTGCTAAGACCACAACTTTCATACCAATTCATAAAGACATTATTTTCTTTTAATTTAATTGAAACTTCATATAAATCTTTACATATTTGAAACATTAAGTCTGAATTTTTCCTAAAGTTTTTTGATAAATTCTTTTCTTTTTCAATTATGAAGTTTTTAGTTTCTGGATCTATTTCGTAACTCTCGAAATCAAAATTTGATTTATAAGTTTCTGTTTCTAGCTTATTTTTTAATTTAGCTAAACTTTTATTCATTGCCATTTATAATCACCTCAATAACCTTTAATAGCTCAGCTCTAATGTATTCAGTAGGTTTAGCTTTACTATCCCAGATGCTTTTATGCTTGGCAATTAAATTAGTTATTATTGAACTTTGTTTAATTGGTTCTGTAAGAAGTATTCCAGCATTATCAGAAATTTCTTTTAATTCTAGAAAAATTTCTTTTTCAATTTTTGATTTTCCACACCTATTGGGAATGATACTTTTTATTTTTTTTATGTCATCCACAACATTAAGTATATTAACTATACCCTCGGTTGTTATCTCATCCAAATAAGTGGGTATGATAATCTGTGAAGCTGTTTTAATGAACACTTTATCGCCGCCAAGTGTAGGAGAACCATCAACAAAAATGTAGTCATATTTTGTTTTTAATTCTTTTATCAAGTTTTTAAACTTTTCTTCAAAATTTCTTTTTAATTTATATTCAGTAAGTGGAATATAATCTAAATTTTTAGAAAGATGAATTAATTCTCCAATTCCTTTTGAAAGCCATGCTTCTAATCCAACTCCATATTCTCCTTCAAATCCAGCATATGAAAGTATATTATTTTGATTATCAGAAGTTAAAATTAAAGTTTTATATCCAAGTTCTGATATCCCTTTAGCTAGCCAGTAAGTAATAAGACTTTTTCCGACTCCACCTTTATTGTTTTTTATCAATATCATTTGGAATTCCTCCTGAAGTGCATATTTCTAAATTGATTTGCATTGTTTTTCAAGTAGACAAACAAAGTTTTAGAATCAAAAAGTTTTTCTTTTTCAATAGTTTGTAGAGTATAACCATTTTCTAGTAATCTTTTAATGATTTGAATTTTATTCTTCTTTTCAATTTTATTAGATCCAAAATTTAGCATGCTACCCCCTTTTCAAAATAACCATCAATTATTTTTTTAGCTCCTTCAAAAATTTCAGTTGTATTTGCTGATGTTTTTAGCAGCTCGTAAATTTGTTGCTTATTCCAGTTAACATCTAAATAGCTTAAGCAATAGTTAGCAATTGATTTAGATGCTTTTGTAACATCAATTTGTTTCTCAATTTTAGAATCTATAATCCATTCCCCTTTTAGTGCTTGATATAAAACTGCATCAAAGCTTTTGAATTTTCCTGAAGTATTTTGTTTCTTGATTTGATTATAGATTTCATTAAAAGTTTTTTCTTTTAGTTCATGAATATTTTTATTAATTAAATTTATTGTTATTTTATCAAGGTTTTTATTATTTAGAAATTCATAACTACTACTTTCTTTTTTGTCTTCTTCAATTTTTGTGCTAGTAGTAGTTTTATTAGTATTTCTTATTAGAGTCTTATTAGAGGTACATCCCATGTCACTACTTCCTGCATGAGATGTATCTACTCCAGTACATGAGATGTCACTACCTACATGAGATGTACCTACATCAAATGTATCTACTTTTTCAATGTTATTTAAGTAATATTTGTTTGCCATTCCTTTTCTTTTTTCAATAGAAATGAATCCTTTTTTTTGCAGATTCTTTGTATATTTTGTTACTGTTCTTTTATCTTTTATTCCTAGCTCGTTGCATAAAGTATCTAGCCCAGGGAAAGCATAATTTTTTCCATAACTATGTCTAGCAAGGCATATATATAACATTTTTTCATAGATATTTATATCAGTTCTATCAATCAAATCATTTTCTATCCAGAACCAATTTCTTTCTCTCATATCTCTCATATTTATTCCTCCAATTTTATTATGCTACTAATTTTTTTTCTAAAAATGCTAAAGTTTTATCTATATTTTTACTTTTAATTTTTATAATTTCATTTTCATTGTAAAATTCAAGACTAAATAATTTGTTTTTTCTATCGTATTTAACCTTTATTTCTAATTTTACTTGTCCAAAATTTACATTCCATTTTCCATTTTTTACCAATATTTTCATAATTCCTCCTCACAATCTTACAAAGTAATTGACCAAGAGCTGAATTTATGATAATATCAAAGTGTTAGGGGGATATATCATAATATTCCTAAGGGTAGTTATCTTGGTCGGTGGCTGCCTTTTATTTTACAATTTTTACAATTTTTTCGATTTTTATAATCTTTGTTATGAATGTTTTTCCACATATAGGGCATTTGTAGTACCTAAATGTCCACCCTTGCTTATGTTTGGTGCAATATACACGAATCTTCATGTGACAATCAGGACATCTAATCATCTTTTCTCATTTTCCTTTCAATACTTTCTAATATTAATTTTGTTTCAACTTTGCTATTATCTATTTTTAATTTTTCTCTAGCTTGAACAGCATAATTGATTAAATAATTTCTTAAATTATCATCAAGACTTTCATAATGAAAATCTTCTTGTTTTTCTTTTCCAATGCTAACTGTAAATTTTTCTTGGAACTCTTTCATTTGTTTCAGTAAATCTAAAACTTCTTGATTTACTATTGGATCCCTTATTTTTTCAGAGATAGTTAATAATTTTTTATAAAAGGATTTAGACATATCATTATTCCAGGACAAGACATCATACAGTTTAATCCTCCTTTTATCATCTAGCCTATCAATAACGGATGCGTTCCTTAAAGCTTCTTCAAATGTCATTATATGCACTTGTAGGTTCATACTTCTTTCAAGTTCCACTGACAATCCTTTTTGTTTATTCATTTTCCCTCCTAATTTTTAATTTGCTTATTGAAATCACTAAGAATTTCTTAGCAACTCCAACAAATAAATTAAAGCCCCTTGCTTATTTGTTAAATGTTCTATTAAATATGATAAAATAATTACTATACCTGTTAATTAACAGGTATAGCTACTCCAAAATTTTTTTTATTTTTTCAATAATTATTTCATGATTTTTTTTTATGCATCTATACATATATTCTCTAGAAACTCCTAATGTTTCAGCTAATTCTTTCATAGTTAAATCTTTAGACAATACCTTTATTTTAATTTCTTTTAAAGTCATAGAACCTCCTTTTTACATTCACTTTAGTGATTAAAAGAATTATATCATCTTCATTCACTAAAGTGAACGCTTTTTTATTTTTTATTCCATTTAGTGAACTAAAATGAGTTATAATAATATATAAGAATAGGAGGTAATTTATGGATGAGTATATTGTTCCTGAAGCAAATAGATTAAAGCTAGCTAATTGTTTAATAGAAAAAAGGAAAGAATTACATTTAGGACTTAATCAAGTTTCTTTAAAATTAAATATAACTAGTTCTCTTTATTCTAGGCTTGAGAATGGAAAATTATTAAAAATAAATCCTTTCCTTATTCAAAAAATAGCAAAAGGACTGAAGCTAGATTATAAAGAATTATATAAGATTATAGGTTACCTTAAAGATGAGGATTTTAAAATTTATGAAGAATACAACCATTTATCTAAAAATAATATTTGTGGCAATAAAGGAAATATTAATTTAGGAGAAATAATTAATTCTAAATTAGATTCTAAAGAATCAGATTTAACAGATGATTTAACAGATAGTGAAAAAGAACAAGTAAGAACTTTTATTAATTTTTTAAAGTCTCAAAAAAAATAAAACAAAAGGTGTTGTAATGAATAAAAATTATATGTCAAATAATGAAAATAATAATAATAGTGGTAGCATTAATTATGGGTTTTATTTCTCTAATTGTACATTGGAAAACTGTAATTTTAATGATAGTCATTCTAAAAAAAGAGTTCCAGAGTTAAATAGAATATGGAGCTTTTTATTTATTGCTGCTTTTATATTTTTTGCTTGTAATTGTTTGAAATTAATAAGTTAAGAAAGACTCTCTTTAGATTTTAAAGAGAGCTTTTTTTATAAAAATTTAAGGGGGAGAAATTATGAAAGATTTAGAAAAAATTATAGATTTAGAGAAACAAGAGCCTACGAGAATAAAGAAAATGCCTTTTTTCTTTTTGGCTTTCTTTTTAGGAACATTTGGAGCACATAAATTCTATCAAAAAAAATATTTTTTAGGAATACTTTATATAGTCTTTTCTTGGACTTACCTTTCAGGAATAGCTGGAATAATAGAAGCTATTCTTTGCCTTTTTAAAAAAGTTGATAGTGATGGATACATCATACCAAAAACTTCAATTCTACCTAAAACCAAGATTTTCTTTTTTGATGTAGCAGGTACTTTTTATGAAAATGAAGATGGTAAAGAAAGACAAGATTTAATTAAAAGATTTGTTAAAGAAGAAAAAAAATATTTATCTTTTGAAAAATATGACGGACTTACTGCTTCTCAAATAAAAGATTATCCTATTGGGATGGAAGTTTATGAAGTCCCTGAAACTAAAGAATGGGAAAACGAAATTGAATTTGAATTTGAGCCAGACAATGAATACGACGAAAATGCAATTAAAGTTAATTTAAGTTATCACGGGTGTATTGGGTATGTTCCTAGAGAAGATAACATTTTAGTTGGAGAACTTATTAAAAATGGGCAAATAAAAGCTATAACTCATAGTATAACTGGCGGTAATTATAAATATTTTGATGGGGAATCAATAGAAAAAGATGAAGAAGAATATGAAATATCTGTAAATATTTCATATAAAGTAGATTTTTCTGAAAATCTAAATAATAACAATTGAGAAAATTAATTGTTTTATTTTTCACAATTTTTACAGTTTATACTATAGCAAATCAAATAGTTTTTATTACTCCAAAAGGAAAAAAATATCATTCCACTAAGAGTTGTCCTAGTTTATCGAGAAGTAAAACAATATTAGAAATAGATATATCTGAAATAGGTGCTAGGCAGCCTTGTAAAAGATGCTACTAAATAAAAAAACATTGAAAAATAGAAGGAGTTAAAAATGAGTGAAATAGGAAGAGTCGTTGAAATAATGGATCAATATACAATTATGATTTGTTTTAAAAATAAAATTAAATTTAAGAAAGGTACAAAAATAAAAATATTTGAAACAGGAGAAAAAATTTCAGATTTTGAAGGAAATGATGTTGAAATTATGGAAATATATAAAGACATTGTTGAAGTTGTAGAACATTTAGATAAAGTTATTATTTGTCAATCAATCGAAAGAATAGAAACAAATCCTTTTATTATTCCTACGATTCTTACGAGAAAATATACTAAAAAATTAAGATCTTTAAATGTAAATTCAGAAGATTTTACAAATAGAATTTTTAAAACAGAAGCTCCAATAAAAAAAGGAGATTATGCTAAAATTTTAGAATAGGGATTATTTTGCTGTTGTATTATTTTATTAAATATGGTAAACTATGTGTACAAATTAGATGACTTGGTCCTAACGGCATTATATGTCGCTGACTGACTATCCTACCATAGTTTACTGTGGTAGGATTTTAATTTATAAGGAGTTTATTTTGGAAAAAAAATATGACAAACCATTTAAAACATACCTTGAGCAGCTAAATATTTTAAAAGAAAAATATGGTTTAAACTTAAATTTTTCTGTTCAAGAATTAGAAATAATAAAATCAATTTCTTATTATGATATAGTAAACGGATATAAAGAATGTTTTATGGATAAAAATGATACATATCTTAAAGGGACTACTCTCAATTTTATGTTCAAATTTTTACAATTTGATAAAAATTTTCAAAATATATTATTTAAATATAGTGTCTTTGCAGAAAATAATTTTAAGACTAATTTGGCTTATTCCATAAGTAATAATTTTGGAGTAGAAGCTGATTCTTTTTTAAAAGAAGATAACTTTCAAAAATTTGATGCAGATCCTGAAAGAAAGTACAAATTGGAGAAGCTTTTAAGGAACATAAAAAGAACATCTTTAAAAACCAAAGATCCACCAACGAATTTTTATAGAGAAAACCATAATCATATTCCGCCTTGGGTTCTTTTTAAAAATATAAAATTTAATTCTTCTATAGATTTATATAGTGCTTTAAAAGGAACAGATAAAAAAGAAATTTATGAAGAATATTTACAAAATTATAATATTTCAAAAAATGATAAAACTGATTTTTTAAAAAATATGTTAACTATCGTGAGAAAGTTTAGAAATAAAATAGCCCATAATGGTAAATTTATAACATATAATATCGAAAATAAATATCAATTACTTCCTAGATGCTTAGAAAAAATATTTGTTAATGCCCCATTAGTCTTTTCTAAAGATGACATTAAAACTTCTTTGGGGAGAAGAGATATTTATGGAATGATATTAGCATTAACTATTTTAATAAAAAATAAAGCTTTAGTGCTTTCCATGTTACAAGAAATAAATTTTTTATTCTCTACGGAATCAAAAATAATTAACAAATATATAAATATAACTAAGCTACCAGATAATTTTATTTTTAGAATTAATAAATTGGCTTTTTATGTTTCAGAAGAACAAGAAAAAAGTAAAAATAAGCTTATTGCTAATGTTAAACAAAAAGATGAATTATAATTTTAGAGCCTTTAATTAGGCTCTTTTTTTGTTGATTTTCATTAAAAAACACAACAATCTGAAAAAGTGTACTATTTATAGTACAGAAATTTGCATGTTCTTGAAAAATCTGCTATATTTTAAGTTGAAAGTAAAATAAAATATAATCGGGGTGGAAAATGGGCTTGCAAGACAAAATGTCAGATAAAGAAAAAAGAATAAATGCGCTAGGAAAACTAATACAATCAGGGTCATATAATGACTCGTACTTAAATATTAAAATAGATAAAAATGGATTTATAATTTCTGTTTTTGAGCAAAAGCAAATTAAAAAAGTATTGCTTGAAAATGTAGAATCTTAAAAAAATTTGCTAAAAAAATAAAAATGTTGTATCATCATTATGAAGTAGTTAATATCACAAGCCGAACTGGATGGGTATTAGCAAGAAAAACTTCAAGACAATTAAATGACAGCACAAACAATTTTCGACCCTGGAGGTGGATTGTTAAGAGAAACAGAATTATATCTGTTCTTCTTAACAATCCACCTTTTTTTATTAAAAATAATTAAAAAAAGGAGAGTGAATAAATGGGGAAACTAAGAAAAAGTTTTAGTAGAGAAGCATCAAGAAGAACTGTAAATTGGTTACAAGATATTTTTCATTTGGATATTGTTTCTAGTAGAAACCATTCAACAGAAGAATGTGAAAATGATATTAAGCTTATAGTTAAACATCTAGCTGGGTATGAAAGCTCCAAATCGGAAGAATTTGAAAATTTTAAGCAGCAAAATCAAAGCTTAAATAGAAAAATTGGAACTTTAGAAAACAAATTAAAACTATCTGAAGAAAATTCAGATAAATATTCTACAGAACTTGAAAAAAATATGTTGGAAAACAAAAATTATAAAAATACTATTGGAAAAATTAAAGAACTATACCAGGAAGAACATGAAGAATTATTAAAATTGATTGCCAAAAAATGGTGGCAAGTATGGAAGTAAATAAAATGTAAAAAGGAGCTAAGCATGGAATGGCTGAAAAATTTAACACGGGAGTAATTGGAATAGATAGAGTTGTTATTAATAACTTTACTATAAATAATTTTGAAAGCTTAAAGAAAAAAGAAATACTTAATGATTTTGAATATAGTGAGAAATTAGAAAAAAAGAATAACTTATTTAATTTAAGCTATTCAGTTAATTTAAAGAATACTGGTGAGATGTATCGTATTTCTTCTCTAGAATTTAATCCTTCTAAGATCCTATATGGAAATAACATTAAAAATGCTTCACCTGCTGAACTTATAGAAAGTCTTGGAATAATAGAAAAGCATTTAAAAGAGAATCAGATTAATGTTAATTTTTCAGAAGCTAAGATAAAAGAAGTTGAACTTAACATAACCTTAGAGAACCAATTTGAAAGCATAGAAGAGATAACAATGTTAATTGGTAGAGCAAACTTTAAGAAGTCTTTAGGCATGTATTCATTTAGCGAGGAGCATATTCCAAAGCAAATCAAGAAAGAAAGATCCTTATATATTAATTCAAAAAGAAATCCTTGGAGAAATAATCAAGGAAAAGTAATTAAGATTTATGATAAAACTTTTGAAATGGAAAGAAAGGGAATATATATTCCTACTAAACTAATCAGGATAGAAATTTTATTAGGAAATGATTATTTTAGAGATTATATGAAAACTATTAATTCAGATAATTATTTAAAAAGTTTTGTTTGTCAGGATATTCAAAAGATTTTTAAAAAATGTTTGGTTAAAGAATTAAAAGAAAAACCACAAAAATATTTATTAGAAATAAAAAAAAACTTAGAAAATGATTTTAATTCATTTAAAAAGAATGAAAAATTAAAAAGAGAAAAGCGAAAAGAGTATAAAAAAAAAGAATTAATAATTCCTGATTTTTTAAAAGAAGAAAGAGGAGTATTTGAATATCTAGAAAAGAATTCTTGGATCTTTGATTATAACTTTCTTATAGAAATTATAGAAAAAAATATAGATTCTAATCATAGATACATGTATAAAAAACAAGTTTTAGATAAGTATTTACATAAGAATAATTCACAGAAATATGAACAACTCCTTAAAAATTTAGGGATATTTTTTTAAACAACTAAAACAAATTAGCTGTTCTATAGTTTCTTGACATTATCTCTTTATTTTGAATGTTTAAGAGCTAAAAATAGCATCCAAACTTTGCATGCTTTTCTGTAATAGTAATTAAGTAGTTCCATAAACTTAAAAATATTATCTTTTATATATCTTTTTTAGGAGGTGATTATGGCTTTTACAAAACAAAAAGAATTTGAGATTAGAGCAAGATATGAATTTGGTGAAAATTTAAATGATTTAGCTATTATTTATAAAATTCCATTAGTCACTATTAAGAAAAGAAAAAAGAAAGCAGAATTAAAAGGTGATCCTTGGATAAAAAATAGTAGGTCAAAAGATGGATATAAAAGATATATCAATGAATCAGATAAAAAGAAAGCAGAAATAGAAAAAAGAATCAATGAAAAAGTAAACCATCAATTGTTAGAGCTGGAAGATGATATAGCTATAAAATATAGCATAACAAAATCAATATTGAGTGATGGAATAGAAAGGTCAGCATTGACAAGATTTTCAAGAATAAAAAAGATAGCAGACCTTAGAAAATCTATTGAAAATATACCAGCAACAACAAATGAAAAATTAGTGATAGAAAAATTAAAATTAGAAAATGAAACTAAAAAACTTGAATATGAAGAAAAGAAAAGAGACCTAGATATGAAGAAAGAAATGCTGAATAATGATATTGGTTAAATGTCAATACTGCGGAAACAGATATGAGTATGGATCTAAATGTAATTGTAAAGAGAAAAAAGAATCTAAGCATAAAGTGAAAAAGAAAAACGATAGAAATTATGACAGAAATAAAAGAGATAAAGAAAGAGATAAGTTTTATCACAGTAACTCTTGGAAAGCCTTAAGAAAAGCTGCAGTTAATAAATTCTATGGATTAGATATCTATGAGTTGTACAAGACGGGAAACATTATACCAGGCAACATAGGACACCATATCATAGAGGTTAAAGATGATAGCAATAGAATGTATGATATAGAAAACTTAGTTCTTCTATCACCTTCTAATCATATTCAAGTTCATAGTATATACAATAGTTCTTTAAAAGAAAAAAGAAAGCTGCAAGAGCATCTATTCACTATAATAAAAGAATTCAAAGCAAACTTCTTATAGGGGGGGCATGCAAAGGTTTTTAAAGAAATTCCAACACCGTTTAGCATTACAATCAGTGAAAAAAATCCCCGAAAATGAAAAGTTTATTGCAAAAAAAGAAAAAATAGAGGTGACAGAAATGGGAAGGCCAGCAAAGAATATAAATTTATCTAATTCTCATATGTCTAAAGCAGATAAAGAAAAAAGAAAAAAATCAGAAGAAAAATTAAAAGGAAAATCAGACAATATAAAACCTGCTGCACATTTAAATCAGAATCAACAAAAATTATTTTATGAACTTGTAAAAGAATTAGAAGGTAGTGAGATCCTATCAAATTTAGATGTATATGTATTGTCTGCATGTGCAATATCTTTAGACAGAATAGCATTTTCAGAAAACATATTAAATAAAAGTCCTCTTAATAAAGATGCTATGAAAATACAAGATCAATATATGAAACAATTTTTAAGATTATGTAGTGAGTTAGGATTAAGTCCCCAATCAAGAAGTAGAATATCATCAATAGTATCATCATTAAAAAATAAAAATAAAGATCCTGTACTTAAGATTTTAAAAAGATGATTTTATTAGATAGAGCTTTACGGTATTGTGATGATGTTATTTCTGGAAAAGAAGTTACCACTTGGGAAGTAGAAACACAATGTAAAATTTTCAAAGAGGACTTTTTAGTTAATCAGTATAAAAAAGAATTTAAATATTATGCAAATTTAAACGAACTAGAAAAAATAAATGATTTATTAAAACTTTTTAATTTTGCAACTGGATTTGTAGCAGGACAACCAGTTTTAAAAAATTTAAAAAACTTTCAATGTTTACTTCTTGCGGGTATATTTTTGTTTAGATATAAAGACAAACCATATAAATTTAAAAATAATGATATCACTTTATTTATTGCCAGGAAAAATGCAAAAACTAATTTAGTAGCAATTATATTTATTTTGCTAATGCTAACAGAACAAGAGTATTCAGAGTTTTATTCAATTTGTTTAACTAAAGAATTAGCAGCCGAATTAAGAAAAGCAATGGTTCAAGTTTTAAATGCTAGTCCTGTTATAGCAGAACATTTTACAATTTCAAAAACCAAAACAGGAATCATAGAATGCAAGCTTACAGGAAATTTCTTTTTGCCACGAACAGCAGAAAGCGGAAAAAATAACTCGATTAGACCAAGCGCGTTTGTAAGTGATGAACATGGAAATTTTGAAGATCCTGATAACTTTAATGCTATGAAATCAGGACAATTAAATGTACTAAATCCTTTAATATTTAGAACTACTACAGCTTATAATATTTTTTCATCAATTATGGAAACGGATATTGAGTATATTAGGAGTGTTTTTAAAGGTGGGATTGATGATGAAAACCAATTTGCATTGCTTTATTATGCCTATAAAGAACATTTATGGAATGATACGGGGATGTATCAAGCTAATCCATTGCGGATTGAAGAAAACTACGAACAAATTAGAAGGAACAGAAAAAAAGCTAAATTAAAGCCTACGGAAAAGAATGAATATATAACTAAAAATATGAACAACTTTTTACAAAATGAATCTGAAGAAAAGTTTTTAGATATTTCATATTGGAAAAAAGGAGAACTAGAAAAAATAGATTTTAAAGGAAAAAATGTTGTAGTTTCAACAGACTGTTCTTTAACAACAGATTTAACAGCTTTAAATATGATGTTTGAAGAGCATGGAAATTATTATATAAAGGCTCATGCTTTTTTACCAGAAAAAAGTTTGGAATCAAGAAGAGAAAAAATAGATTATAGAGAAATGGAAAAATTAGGTTATTGCACAATAGTTTCTGGAAATTATATAGATTACAACTTACTAGAATCAAAAATAAGAGAAATAGAAACAGTATATGAATGTAATATCATTTGTATTTGTAGTGATCCTTATAACTTTATTCAAAACTTACAGAATTTATCAGAAGATTATAGAGTTGAAGTTGTAAAACAGACTTATACAGAGCTATCAGCACCTACAAAATCATTTAGAAATGATGTTTATGGTGGAAAGATATTTTATGAAAAGAACAAACTTTTAGATTGGTGTATGGCTAATGCAAAAGCTAAGGCTAAACATATGACAGGAGATATTATGCTAGAAAAAGTAAATAAAAATAAAACTAGAATAGATTTAGCTGTAGCGGCAATATTTGGATATAGTAGATTATATATTCAGAAACAAGAATATGATGCAATTAAAGCTTTAGAAGAAACTAGTTGGTAAGCAAGGAGAGTAAATGAAAAGAATAAAAAATTATTTTAAAGGTTTCTTAAGAAAAAGAGATTCTACAGTTGATTTTAACGATTGGAAAGATATTTTTTCTTTTGAACATGGCTATGATACTTTTTCAACTGATATTAAAGAATCTACATATTTTTCATGTATTAAAATAATTTCTGAATCAATAGCAAAATGTAATTTACAACTAAAAAAGAAAACTGATAAGGGAGAATTTGTAGAAAAAGATCATTATTTATTTGATTTATTAAGATTAAGGCCTAATCCATGTATGTCTGCAATTGATTGTTATAAAGCTTTTATATCACTATCTAGGCATTATGGAATAGCTGGTTTATATATTAATAGAAAATCTGATGGAAAAATAGAAGGGCTATATCCAGTAAAGATTGAAAGTGTAGTAATAGATGATAAAAGAATGTTTGATTATTCAGTAATAAATAAGGTTCTATATACAGTTTCTGTTCCAGGAACAACATCTTACATGGATTGTTTAGATAATGAATTGATAATCCTTAAAGATTTTACTTTTAACGGAATAGAGGCAAAAGCAAACAAAACAGTTACAAAAGAAAGCTTAGATAGTTCAATCAAATCTCAAAACTATTTAAATAAATTATTTAGTAATGGATTAACTAATAAAATAGTAGTTCAATTAACATCACAAATTAAAGAAGAATCTGAATTAAAAAAAATTCAAGATAAATTTAATAGAATGTTCTCAGCAACTGAAAGAGTATTTACAATGCCTGCTGGTTATGAAGTGAAACCTCTAAATTTAAGTTTAGCAGATGCACAATTTGTAGAATTAAGAAAACTAACAAAAGAAGAAATTGCTATGAGTTTTCATGTTCCTCTTTCAAAATTAGGTTGGGTAAAAGAAAATGCAAAAAGTGAAGAACAGGATAATTTACAGTTTTTAGGTGATTGTTTACAAGTTATATTCCAAGGAATAGAACAGGAAATGGATTGGAAATTATTAACACAAAAAGAGAGAAGAAAAGGATATAAAATAAGATTTAATATAAATACAATGCTTAGAACAGATGCAAAAACTCAAGCTGAAATTATTAACAGTTTTGTTAAAAATGGAGTTTATGATTTAGATACAGCAAGAAGAATTTTAGGATTAAAGTTAATTGGTGGAGATCCTATTGTAACACTACCTTCAGGACAAATATTGTTAAAAGATTTATTAGAAGGAAAAGTAAGCTATCAAAATAAAGGAGACAAATAAATGGAAATAACTTTAGATACAGTTAAGCATCATATGAGAATAGATAATGATGATGATGATGGCTATATAGAAACACTTATTGAAACATCAGAAATTTATATAACTTCTATGGTTGGAGATAAATATAAAAAAGATAAAAAAGCAATTAAATTGGCCAGTATTTTACAGTTAAAGATTATTAATGATTTATATTCAAGCAGAGGAACAGAAATACAGGTTGGAACAAAAAAAGATGTGATTGTAACAAGTATACTTGATAAATTATCAAATTTTTAAAATAAGGAGGTGAATAAATGTCATTAGAGAAAAGAAAAGTTAGCAATTATGAAATTAGAGAAGTTAAAAAAGATGATAAAGATACAGTGGAAGTAGAAGGATATATAGCTAAATTTAATTCTAAAACTGAATTATTCGAAGGGTATTTCGAATCAATAGATAGAGCTGCATTTGATGATACTTTAGCAGATGGACATAATATTTTTCTATTATACCACCATGATTGGGCGAAACCATTAGCATCAACAAAAACAAGCCAATTAGAATTATGCACTGATAATATAGGATTGAGGTTTAAAGCAACAATTAATATTAATGTAAGCTATGGTAGAGATGTTGTTGAACTTGTCAGAAACGGGCTAATACAAGGATGCAGTTTTGGATTTAGTTGTTTAGAAGAAGATCTAAACTATGACTATGAAAATGATATTTTTACGAGAGTAGTTAAAAAAGTAGAATTATATGAAGGATCCATTTTATGCAATCCTGCATATGAAGATACAGAAGTTTTTACAAGGGAAAAGGGTTTGATATCAGAAGAAAGAAAGAAATCGTTAGAACTAAAAGAATTAAAACTAGATTATGAACTATATAAATTAATATAAAAGGAGTATATAAATGGGATTAGCAGAATTAAGAGCAGAATTAGCAAGAAAAACCGAGGAAATGAGAAAAAAAATAGAAGCAAGGGATGTTGAAGGTGCTAAAGGAATAAAAGTTGAAATCGAACAAGTAAAAAGCTTAATTTCTTTGTTGGAAGAACAAGAATTAAGAGAAAAGGAATTTCTAATAAATAAAAAAGTGGTTGCTCCAGAAACAGGTAAAAAAGAAATATCAGAAATGAGATCTATTACAAAATTAATGCTTAATAATCCTGAAAAATATCCAATTTCTGAAGAAGAAAGAGCAGTTGTGAAAACAGATGGGAATGCTGCTGTATTACCAAAACAATTTATCAAAGAATTAATAGAAATAAGAAAAGGATTTGGTTCTTTAAGAGGATATTGCGACATTATCCCAGTTACAAAGGATGAGGGGACAATGCCTGTAATTGATTTAGATCAAAATGAACTAAAAGAAATAGCAGAAGGAGATAACATAATAGAAGGAAGCTTAATTACTACAGATATACCTTTCAAATGTGCTAAACATGGTTTAATTCAAACTCTTTCATCTGAATTAGTTGAAGATGCTGAAATACAAATAGAAAATATGTGTAAAAAGAATTTTTCAGAATTATCGGCTAGATTAGACAATGAAAAGATACTAAAAATAATAAAAAATAATGCTGTGGCTGTTGTAGGAGCGGGATATGAAGATTTAAATAATGTAATGGATAAAGCTTTACCTGCATATAAAAACTCTTTAGTAACACTAACTAACTTAACAGGGTATGCATATTTAAAAAACTTAAAAGATAAACAAGATAGACCACTTAATTTAGTTACAGAAAAAGATGGAAAATACTACTATAATTCTAAAGAATTATTAACTGTAGATGACGCTTTACTTGCTCCAACATCTGGTAAAAATAAGATATTCTATTCTTTATCATTTAAAGAAGCCGTTAAAGTTGCTGAAAGATCTAAAATAACAGTAGCTAAGTCAGGAGAAGCTGGATTTACAACAGATACTATAAAATTAAGAGTCCTAGAAAGAGTTGGTTTTGTTAAAGGCATTACAAGAAGTATTAAAAAACTTGAATTCTAAAATAAGGCAGGTTTAACCTGCTTTATTCTTTAGATAATTGAGTTCGGAAGTCACGAAATGAAAAAGAGGTATTTTATGTATAAGAGAAATGAACAGGATCTTTCAAGCAGATTAAATAATAGAATAGAGGTTCGGAGAAAAGAAAAAATAAATACAAGCTTAGGGGTTTCATATCAAGAAGTATTCTATAAAAAAATATGGGCCAATATAATTCCTTTGACAAGCCTTATAAAAAATGGACAAGGGGAAACAGAATATTCTCAAAATAGGTTAAAAATAATAATTAGAAAAACAAAAGATATTCAAACTACAGATTTACTTATTATAGAAAGCCAGAAATATGAAATAGAAAGTATTATTCCTAATTTTAATTTAAAAGATAGATTGGAAATAAGAGCTAGTTTAAAGGTTGAGTGATATTATGATTGATGATTTTGAAAAAGTAAGACAAGAATTATTAAGTATAGCTAAAGAAATTGGTGGTGGAAAGAAAACTAAAAGTTTTTTAAAGAAAGCTGGTAAAGGATTAAAAGATGAAACAATTAAAATGGCTAACACCAGGGTAAAAAAATATACAGGGAATTATATAAAATCCATTAAAGCAGGTAAAGTATTTGAAACAACAGAGGGAGATTTAGCAGTTAGAACTTATAGTTATTCTCCACATGCCCATTTAATTGAATATGGACATAACATTGTGAATAAAGCAGGAGAAAAAGTAGACCATAAAGATGGATATAAAGTATTTTCAAAAGCATCAAAAAATTATGAAAAGAAATTCACCGAAGAAATAGATAAATTTTTAGATGAATTAATAGAAGAATAGAGAGGATCTAAAATGATTACTATAAAAAACATTCTGGAAAATATTCATGAAAAATTAACTATTGCTTTTCCAGGAATAGAAATACAATCTCAAGATATGAAAGAAGGATTTATAAGACCTAGTTTTAAATTTTATTCAAGTGATGTTAATGTGAAAAACGGAATGAAAAAATTTAGAGAAACAGAAGCAACTATAAACATAGTTTATTTTCCTAAACATCAAGAAATTAATCAAGAAGAATTGTTAGATACTTTAGAAAAATTAAATGAAATTTTTCAGGATAACAATATGTTAATTATTAAAGAAAAAATTTATATAGAAATAGAAGAAATTGATTCTTCAATAGTAGATAAAACTTTATATTTTGATTTTGATATTAATTTTGAAGAAGAAATACCAGTTGAAGAAAAAGAAAAAACACAAGAACTTGTGTTTAGAAGGGGGTAAATAATGGCAACACAAAATGGATTACCTGAATTAGAAATCATCTTCAAGGCATTAGGAGCTAGTGCAGTAAAAAGAGGTGATAGAGGAACAGCAGTATTAATAGTAGTTGATGATACTAGCAATGGGGCAGGTGTAGTAATGGATAAGATAATATCTATTGCAGATTTAACTACAAAAATGCAAGATCACTATACAGAAAGTAGCATCAGATATATAAAAGATGCTCTTTTAGGAACACCTAGAGAATTACTAGTTTTTAAAATGGCAACAGAGGGAGTATTAGCAGATACATTAAAATTAGTATCGGGAAGAATTCCAAGAAATTGTTGGGTGGCTATTGCTTCACAAAATAAAGATCATCAAAATGATTTGGTTTCTTGGGGAGCTTCTCAAGAAAAAAATAATTTCAAAAAATATAAAATACTTTCTTATAAAGCGATAGTTACGGACAATCAACATATTATTAATTTAACTAATGAAAAAGTTGTTTTTTCAGATAGCAGAGGGGAACAGAACGGCATAGAAGCGGTTTCATACTTGATGGGATATCTTGCAGGGCTACCTCTTACAATGTCGGCAATTGCTAAGGATTTGACTCTATTTTCATCAGTTTCTGAAATTGATGATTTAAACGAAGCAATTTCTAATGGTGAATTTATATTATTTAACGATGAGGGGAAAGTTAAGGTAGCAAGAGGAGTTAATTCTTTAAAAACTCTTGGAGAAGGTATTTCAAATGATATGTCGTTCATTAATACTATTGAAAAAATGGACTTAATATTTTGCGACATTTATAGTACTTGGAATAAATACTATAAAGGAAGATATTCTAATGATCTAGATAATCAAATGATATTTATATCGGCTGTTAATGGATATTTTAAACTTGTAGCAATAGATAAGATATTGGATCCTAAATTTGATAATCGGGCTGTAATTGATATTACAGCTCAAAGAATAGCTAATTATTCTAAATTTGGAGAAGAAGTTGTAAAAGAGTGGACTGATACAAAAGCTATGGAAATGACTGTAGGAACAAAAATATTTTTAACAACATTAATTAAAATACCAGGAATTATGGAATCAATTTTGTTTCCAATATTTACTGTTTAGGAATAGGAAGGTGAAAAAATGGCAAAAACAAAGAAAACAGATTTTTTTAATGGTAATAGTGGGAATGTTTGGGTTCGAGGGGAGCAAGTCGGACAAATTATTAAAGGATCTATTAGTAAGCAAATAGAATATGAAGATGTTCCTTTAAGTACTGGAGGAAATGCAAGAGTAGAAGTAGGACACAAATTTTCTATTGCTATAACTTATAAGAAAATTGGTAGTGAAAATGTTAAAGCTTTTTCTAGTAGTGATGATATTGATGTTATTCTAGCTAATAAAAATATGAGTGGAGAAAAACAAAAAAGATTTAAAGCTATTGGAGTAACTTTTGATGAAGAAACTTTAATTGATTTTGAAAAAAGAAAAGTTCAAGAAGTTGAATTAAAAGGTGAATGTGAAGATGTTCAAGAATTACAATAATTAATTTAAAGGGGATCATGTATCCCCTTTAACAAAAGGAGAAAGAAATGGAAATGAAAGATTTTTTAGTTAAAGTTAAAGAAAATGAAGCAAAAAAATTAAAGTTAATTCAAATTGATATTAAAAATTATGGATATCTAGAATTTATGAAACCTAAAACAGAAGACTTATTTAAATATTTGGAAATAGTAGCTAATAGCAATGAAATAATTGATGGTAAAGATATAGAAGAACCAAAAGATGGGAAAACAGAAGAGCCAAAAGATAAAAATAAAGAAAAAGAAGCACAAAAAATTGATATTAAAAATTTGTCTCATGTCATTAAGGCATCAAGCGAGCTTATGTATAATTGTTCAAGCTTTTTAAAATCAAAAGAACTTAGAAACATATATCCTGGAATTCATAATTTTGATATTCCAACTGAAATTTTTGGGTGGGATCAAGTTATAGATATAGCTTCACAAATTATGGAAAAGTTTGGTGGCAGTAAAGAAATAAGCAAAACTAAAAAAATATTAGATGATGAAATAAAAAACTAATTAGAGATGATGAAAAACCAGGTAAATTATATTGGGTAGCTCATTATCTGCAAAAAGGATTTACATTAGGATATCTTTTAAATCTTAAATTTGAAGAGAAATTATTTTTCAAAGAATCTCTAGAAGTAATTAAAGAAGAAGAAGTTAATTATGACTATAAAAAAATGAATGATCTTTTAACGGCTCTAGGAGGTGAAAGATGAGTAGTAAAGTAATCAATACAATACTAAAGTTACAAGATAGAATGTCCAAACCAATGGAAGCTGCAGCTGGTAAAATAAAAAAAGCTAAAGAACAAGTAACCTTAGCTAAGAAAGCAGTTGAAAAACTTCAAATAGTATCTGTTAAGCACCAAGAAACAATAAACAATGCAAAAATGAAAATTAGAGAATTACAAAAAACTTATGGAAAAAATTCTCTTGAAGTTAAAAAGGCAAGAATAGCATTAAAAAAATATAAGTTGGAATCGCAAGAAACTAATTTAAAACTAAAAACTTCAAAAGAAAAGTTGAATAAATTATCATTTGCTTTTAAAAAAAATTCACTTGCTGTAAAAGCAGCCAGAGAAAAAATAAAAAATATGGGAACAACAATAAATAATTCTATTACTAAAACTATAAAAAAAGCAGTTAAAACAATAGCAACATTGGCAACAGCTATAGGAACATTAGGAGTTGTAACAGGTTTTAAAGAAGCCTTTAATTTAGAAGGCTATAAATTACAACTTGAAACAGCAACTAAAAGTACAGAAAAAGCTGGAAAATTAATGGCTAATGCAATTAAATTTGCAAATAATACTCCATTTGAAACAGGAGAGGTAGTTGAAGCTACAGCAAAAATGGAAAGTCAGGGAATGTCCTCAATTAAATGGCTTGTTGACGTGGCTGATATGGCAGGGGCTACAAATAAATCAATAGATCAAGCAACTGAAGCAATGGTAGATGCAACAATGGGACAATTTGAAAGACTAACACAGTTTGGAATAAAAAAAGAAATGATAATGGCTAAAGCAGCTAAAGAGTGTGGAGAAGGTATTGTTTTTAATAAAAAAGGCCAAGTTTTAGATAGAGCTAAATTAGAAGATGTTTTACAAAAACTTTTAAGAGAAAAATTTGAGGGTGGGGCTGCTAAACAAGCTTCATCTGTAAAAGGTTTATGGTCAACTATTATGGGAGTAACTAAATTCTCACTAGCTAAAATTATTGGAATGCAAATAGATGGGACAGCTAGACAAGGAAGTTTATATGATAAGTTAAGAATCCAATTAAAAAAAGTTGTGGAAGTCTTAAATAAATGGCTTGAAGATGGAACTATTGACAAAATAGCGACTCAAGTTACTAATGCAGTTAATAGTATGATTAGCAGTATAAAAGGTGTTGTGGACTGGGTTATCAAATATCAGGATGAAATAACCTTTCTGTTAGCAGAAGTTGGAACTATCTATACAATTGTTAAAGCATATAAAGCATGGAAGGCTACTGTAATAGCTCTAAAAGAAGCTCAGCTAATGTTAAACCTAGCTATGGAAGCAAATCCATTTGGACTTATAGTTTTAGGTATTACTTTGGCAATTCCTTTAGTAATTGCTCTATATAAAAAATTTGAATGGTTTAGAAACCTAATTAATGGAATTTGGAAAATTATAAAAATGGCTGTAAAAGGAACTTGTGAAATACTGAAAGCTTTATTCAATCCATTTAAAGCAATTGGAAAAATTATAGATAAAATAAAAGGAATTGGGAATACAGAAATAAAAGTATCAGAAAAAAAATCTATTATAACCAAAGATGAAAGCAATAAAATACAAAAAGAAATTTCTGATAAAAATAATATTGTAAAGACTAAACATATTGAAGAAAAAGAAGTTACAAAGCTAAAAAAAATAAAAATGCAAGATAAAGTTATTCCTTCTATCTCTAATTCAAAAAATCAAGTTTCTAATTCATCAAAAAATATTAACATAACTATTAATATGAATGGAGATTTTTACGGTTGGGAAGACTTTAAGGAAAAAGTATCAAAAGCAGTTGTGGAAGCATTTGAAAGTAATGCTCCAAACGTAGTGGGGGTGAAATAGGAAATGGAAATATGGTTGTCAACAAATAATTCAAGGGATATTTTACGGATCCCTTATATCCCACCTGATATAAATATCTCAGACGGATTAGACAAAATAAGTTTTGAGAATATAAAAGGTCAAGTGTTAGATATTACAGGCAATAGTTCAAAAAGAAAAGTTACTATCAATAGTTTTTTTCCTTCAAAATATTATAGTTTTTTACCTGGAAATGTATTTTTATCTCCGCTTTGTTTAGAGTTTTTCAAAAGAAATAGATATAAAGTTTTAAGAATAGTTATAACGGGATTAACCGTTGTACAAATTAATATGGAATGCAAAATTGATACTTTTAAATTTTTTTCAAAAAGAAATAAGGATGTCGGATATTCATTAGTAATGACTGAATACTTTAATCCTAAAAAAATGAGGTAGTAGATATGGATATAATTTTGATTCAAGATGAAAAACAAATTAATATTACTAATTTTTGTGGAAATGTTACTTTAGGAACTTCAATTGATAGTTTAGGAGCTAATTTTAAATTTGATGTTGCAAGAAATATAACTGATAAAAATTTTGATATTGTTGAAACTATTACACCAGGGGATTTAATAAATTTTGAAAATATATTCTTTGGAATTATAGTTAAAAAAGAAACTGAAAATCATGGAATAAAGATAAGTTGTTTAGATTTTTATTTTTATCTAAATAAAAACAAAATAATAATTCAGTTTAAAAATTTTCCTGCTTCAGAGTGCATAAAACAGTTACTAAAAAAAGTAGGATTAGAAACTAATGATTGGGCAGCTTTAAATACTTCTATAACAAAAATATATAAAGATAAAACCTTAGCTTATATTATAAATGATATTTTAGTTAAAGTTGAACAAGAATTATCTGAAAAGTATTTTTTAGAATTAGAAGGTCAAAAGTTTAATTTAATAAAATATAAAAAAATTAAAGTAAAACCTTTATATAATGAATTTCTTAATTATTCTAAAGAAGAAAATATTGTAGAACTAAGAAATTCAGTTATAGTCACATCTAATAATGAAGATAATATTGAAACAATTGCAAAATTAGAAAATAAAAATTCACAAAAAAAATATGGTAAATTGCAAGAAATTATTCAAATAGATCCTGCTGACGTTTCAAAAGCTAGGAATATAGCATCAAATACTTTAAAAAAATTAAATAAAATTCATGGAGAAGTATCTATATCAGTATTCGGAAGTCACGAAATCAGAAGTGGGAGAATTATAGAAATGGATAATGAAGAATTTCTAATAAAATCATGTACTCATAAATATTTAAAAAATCAAGATATAGCAGATTTAAAATTGGAGAAAATATGAAAGACAATCAAATAAAAATGACAAAAATATTCAAGGAACGAGAAAATATAAGTCAAGATTTTCCAATAGTTGGGAAAGTAATTTCTCCACCACCAGGGCTAAGAATAACTATTTCAGGTGGGATAATAACATTAGAACCTAATCAACTTTATATAAATTATAGATTAATGAATGATTATACTCGAGCTTATAAATTAAGCGGATCCTTAGATAAAATTGATATAAATACAACTACTAGCAACCAAATTGCAGCTAATCATGCTCATAAGCATTCTAAGATAAGCGGTTCAGGAACTTATGAAGCCAGTGGAACGTTTATTAATACTGATACACTAAAAAATGGTGATTTAGTAAAATTATCACCAACATATGGTCAAAAATATTTTATTGATTATAAAATAGTGAAATTAGGAGGTGAAGAATGAGTATTCTACCGAATATAAAAGTTGGAAAAATTCAAGAAGAAAAAAATATCGATATTAACAAGAAATATAAAGATATCCTTTGGGATGTTAAAGAAAATAAAATTGTAATTAAAGACGGAAAGAATATTATTACTAATAAAGTTCAACAGGTCAAGCAATGGTTACTTATTTTAATTAAAACTGAAACAGAAAAATATAATGTTTACAAAGGAACAGAATTTGGAATGACAAATTTATATAATTTGATAGGGCATCAATTTATAACTTCACCTTTTATTATTTCTGAATTAAAAAGAGAATTAATAGAGAAATGCTCTCTTAATGAAAATATAGAATCAGTAGAAAATATAGATATAACTAATAATTTTAATGAATTAAAAATAAATATGACTGTAAAAATAGATAATGAAGAAGTAGAAAGTGAGGTGATCTTTTAGTGGAATATAAAGCTCAAACAACTGAAGAAGTCCATGAAGAAATGCTAAGTACAATATCAGGTGATTATTTAAAAATACCAGGAACTTTTACCTATGATTTAACTAAATCGCAAGCAATAGAAGATGCTAAATTGCAAGAAAAAATAAAAGAAGTTTATAACAAATTAGATATTTATAACTTGGATGGTTCAGAATTATCAAAATATACTTTTCAAAGAAGAGGAGTCAAAAGAAAAAAAGCAGTAAATGCTTTAGGAACTTTAACAATTACAGGAACAGCAGCTATAAAAATAGGAGATATTTTTGAAACTGAAAATGGAGCTAGATTTGAAAGTATTGAAAACAAGGAAATAATAAATGCTGGAGAAATAAATATAAAATCAGTTACTCCAGGAACTATTGAAAATGTAGGAGCTAATTCAATAACTTTAATCCCTATTTCAATACCTGGTATAACTTCTATTACAAATACTAAACAAACTCATGATGGATATGATGAAGAAACAGATGATTCTTTAAGGGAAAGATATCTTATTGAAGTCCAGAAACCAGCTACTTCAGGAAATATATATCATTATTTGCAGTGGGCAAGAGAAGTTGAAGGGGTTGGAGATGCAAGAGTTTTCCCTCTTTGGAATGGGAATAATACTGTAAAAGTATTAATAATAGATGATAATAAAGTTCCAGGAACTGAAGAATTAAAAAGTAAAGTTCAAAATTATATAGATCCTAATATTGAGGGTGCCGGGGCAGGGCAAGCTCCAATAGGTGCCTATTGTACTGTAGAAAATGCAATAGCTAAAGAAGTTAATATAACTTTAAGTTTAATATTAGAAAACACTGATATTTCACAAATTAAACCACAAATAGAAAAAACTATTAAAAATTATTTAAAATCAATTGCTTTTCAAAAAGATTATGTTTCTTATGCTTTACTTTCAAGTTTTATTTTATCTGTTCCAGGAGTTTCTGATTGGGAAGTTTTTAAAATAAATGGAGAAATGGGGAATATTTCAATTCTAGAAAATGAAGTTGCAGTTTTGGGAAGTGTGGTTATTAATGAATAATTACAATACTTTAAAAAATAATATACATAAAATGTTTAGAAAAGATGAATATATAAAAGAAATTTTTTTAAGTGCAGGAAATAAATTAGATATTTTAAATGAAAAAGTGGATCAATTAGATAGAGAAAGAAATTTTGATACAATGTCATTATTTGGAATAGCTACAATGGAAAATGAATTAGCATATAAAACTCAAGCTATTAATATTGAAGACAAAAGAGAAGAAATATCAGGTAGATGGAAAATAGCAGGTAAATGTGATTTAGATTTACTTCAAAAAATAGCTAATTCATGGAGAAATGGAAATGTTACAGTATGTTTTACAGATGCAGTGATAAATATTATATTTGTCTCAATAGTTGGGATTCCTTATAATCTTGAAACTTTAAAATTTGCAATTGAAGAAGCTAAGCCAGCACATTTACCTATTAAATTTAGAATAATCTATAGAACATGGGGAATGTTGAAAGAATCAAAAAAAACATGGGAACATTGTTATAAATTTACATGGAAAGAATTAAAAGAAAAGGAGGGTGTTTAATGGGAGTACTTACAAAATATTATGGATTTTTAAAGGCTGGATGGAAGGAATATGTTGATGTTGAAAAAAATATTAACAATAACTTTGATTCAATAGATAATTTGTTACATACTCAATCAGATAAAATAGATGAAAAAGAACCTAAAATTGATAAGAAATCAGGCTTTAATCTAGAAATAACAGATAGAAATGATTTAGATGATTCTAATACAGCAATATCAGCAAAAGCTTTAAAAGAAGTAAATGACGAGGTTGTAAAGAAAGCAAATTCAACTACATTAGGAAGAGTTAAAATAGGTAAAAATTTAGTAATTAAAAGTGATGGAACTTTAGAAGGAAAAAATCCTTATTCTTTAATAAAAGCAACAACTTCTGTTATTGGTGGAATTAAAATAGGTAAAAACTTAGTAATTAAAAGTGATGGAACTTTATAAGGGAAGGATTCTATCCCACCAATAGGAAGTTGTATTTTATTAGATGTTCCTACTAATCCAGCTCAATTATATCTTAATACAACTTGGAAAAAGATAGAAGGAAAATACATCAAAACGGCAACTGGTAGTACATCTAGCCAAACTGGTGGAAGTAATACTAAAACTTTATCTGTTTCTAATATGCCAAAACATAAGCATACAGCTAGTCAGTCAGCTCACACACATAGCAAAGGAACTATGGATATAAAGGGTCGATTGACAGGTGTAGAAGCCATTAATGGAAGTGGGATTAGCGGTAATGGTGCATTTAGTGTAAGCAAAAGTAATAGAAACGGAAATGGTGGAGGTCCAGATTATGGATATACTGTTAATTTTAAAGCATCTAATAGTTGGTCTGGAGTAACTACTTCAGCCCGACCTAGCATTTCTATTGGTTATTCAGGTAGTGGAACACCATTTAACATAGAGCCAAGTTACATTACTTTACATTTATGGAGAAGATTAAGTTAAAATTAAAAGGAGATTACATTATGAAAATAAAAATACATGTATTGGATAAAGAAATAGCTAAACAAGGATATGCTTGCGTAAATGCAAGTTACAATATAGAAGAAACTGAAAGAAATAGTTTTATAGAAAAATTAAAAAAAGAAAACCCTTCAAAAATTATTTTTGAAGGAGATATTCCTAATTTTCTAACATATGATGAGAATTCTAATATGATAAGAGAAGCAACAGAAGAAGAAAAATTAAAAAGAGGAGATAGAGAACTAGCTACAAATGAAATATTAATAGAAGGTAAAATAGTGTCTTATGATATTTATTCACAAAAAATAGAAAATGAAAAAATAGTTAACAAAACAAGGCAAGATTTTATAAATGAAAAAAGTATAACTATAGAAAGTGAAATAGAAAAATCTAGGAATGATAGAAAAATAATATTTAATGCAATGGATAAATATGATAAATCTGTACTAAGAGGAGATGTAGCTGAAAAAGAAAAAGAAAAAATAGAAAGAGATGATTTTAGAAAAAAATGGTTAGATATCCCAGAAATCTATAAAACATTAGATATTAGTATAGAAAATTTATATCCAAATATTCCAGAAAAAATCAGATATTTCATTAACTAGTGAATACAAGAGCATTGCTTTTAAAAGCTTTATAGCGCTAAATTAAAGACTATAACAAATAATTTTTTAAACTAAAAAGAGGTGGAATGATGAGTTATAGATTTTCAAGAAGAAGTAAGAGAAATATGAGAGGATTGCATCCAGATGTGATTTTATTTTTAAATGAATTAATAAAAATATCAAGATATGATTTTATAGTCACATGTGGAACAAGAACAGCAAAATATCAAAATAAACTTTATCAAAAAGGAAGAACTCTTCCTGGGAAAAAAGTTACAAATTGTGACGGCTACAGATTCAAGTCAAAACATCAAATAAAAAAAGATGGATATGGATATGCAGCTGATATTGTAATATTAATTAATAGGAGAATAAATTGGGATATTCATTTATCCAAAGAATTAGTAGATAAGCAAGTCAGAGCTTTAATGAAGAAACGTAATATAGAGTGGGGTGGAGATTGGAAAAGCTTTAAAGATTACCCACACTTTCAAAAAAGAAGTTAAAGGAGGAAGAGATGATCCCATTAATAGATAACATTTTAAATATGGCAAATAAATTTATTCCTGATAAAAATGCAAAACTAGAATTTGAAAAAGAAATGAAAAAGTTAGAAATAGAAAGTTTAAAAGGAAAAGGAGATTATATAGAGAAAATCAATAAGACAATCCCATTTGTACTTCCTTGTTTCTTGTTAGCTTTACTGTTCATGTTTTTTTTAGTTTTTTTAAGTGATTTTTTCTTTAGTGTTCTAGGAAAAGAAGCACCAATTATACCTATTGATGATCGTTTAATTGAATTTTGCAAGTGGTTCGTGGCTTTCCTTTTCAGTAAGAAAACAATTTCAAAATTTTCTAAAAAATAAGGGGGATCTATGAACTTACAGTATATAAAATTTGGATTTACAATTTTTATAAGTATACTATCTTCTTTAATAGGCTATCACAAATATATAATGCAAGAAGTTAATAAGAAAGCTACAAAAAAAGAATTAAGTGAAATATCTTGTGAATTAGAAAAGAAAGTAGATAAAATTCTTTATGAAAAAGAAATAGAGTTTTTAAAGAATCAGAGAAGAGATGATAATAATATTTTATTTAATAAAATGAATTCAATAGAATCTCAACTGAAGGATCTAAATCAAAATATTTTAGAAATATTTAAGCATGATAAATACTAAAAAGAGTTAGGATTAATTTCCTAACTCTTTTTAATATTGACTTTTATATAAATTATGTTATATAATTTAAGAAAATAAAAACTATTAACATTTAATGATGTGAAATATAAAGGAAATATGTATTGATGATATTGATAATTTAAGTGAGATATTTGTATAAAAAAAAATTAAATTACCCTAAATTATCTTTATCATTTCCGTTAGGATTAGAAACAGGTGTTTTTATTCCATCAATTAATCTCACATGATAATCTGGATAATTCTCTTGTTCAATTTTCTTAACAAATTGTGCTCTTGTCATAATTGTTCCAGTAGTTAAATCTTTAAATGTTTTATTTCTTCCAGTAGATGTTTCTTCTATTACGTTTATTTTTTTCATAATTATCACCTCATCAAAAATACAAATATCTCAAATTGAATTATACTCCTTTTGATAAATAAAAACAATTACAAAATAAAGAATAATCAAAAAAATCTAGGAAATAGTATAAGGCGATAATATTGAAGTAGAATGCTAAAAATAATTTAATAAAAAAAATTAAAATTATATGATATAATCTAAATATTAAAAAACAAATGTTTGCAAACAAAGGGGAAATGGCAGTACCTATATATTGATGCTGGGCAGCCAACAATAATATTAGAATGTTTTTAAAGAGTATAATATATTAAAATATTTTTGCGAGTTGCTTCATTAATATGTAGAGGTTCAATGTTGGAAATGCCAACATTTTTCCAACATTGAAAATGATTTAATAAACAATGTTGAAATACAGGAAAATATGATATAATTCAAAATGTCTTATAGTTAGATGATTTTAAATGATTTATGGATATATTAAAATATATAAAAATCATTTAATTAGAATGAACGGATAAACAACTCCAATAGAATATATTTTCACAGGTCTTAATGAAGTGAAACCTAAAATGATAGAAGAAGCTACTAAAAATGCAAGATTAGTTGCAGAACAATTTGCAAAGGATTCTGATAGTTCAGTTGGTAAAATAAAATCAGCAACTCAAGGACAATTTTCTATATATGGAAGAGATTCAGGAAATCCTCAAATAAAAAGAGTTAGAGTTGTAAGTACAGTAAAATATTATTTAGTTGATTAAATTTTAAAAGGGAGATACAAAAATATGAGAAAAATAAAAAAATTAATAATTTCAATTATTTTATTTTCTGTTTTCAGTGGTTGTACATCTCTTACAACTTATGTTGGAGAAAAAAGAATAGAAAGTGCTTTGAAATTATATAATTTAAATGGAGTAACTTCTTCTGGAATAGAAAAATTAGCAAGTGGATTAAAATATATACCTGATTCTCAAATTGGAATAGAAAATTTTAATAAACAAGCAGTTGAAATATCTAGAGAAAAAGATAATATTTTAAAGAAAAAGTTCTATTCAGTTTATGATATGGAAAGATTAAAAACCTATATTACATTAAATGAAGAAGCTTCTAAACTAAAATACAAAATAAAGAGCATTCAATTTAATTCTAAAGATTATATAAGTTCTAGAGCTAAGATAAATAAAGTATTTATAGATTATGTTGTTAATGATAGTAAAAATTTAATAAATTTACCTAGAAAAATAAAAATTGAAAAAATAAATTATTATAAAGGGCTAAATAGTTTTATAAATAACAATAGAGTTTATAATATAATTTCTTCACTGGAATTTCAAGTTACAAAACAAGTTTACTTAACCAGTTCTTTTAGGCATTATAACCATATGAATCAAATTATAAATGAATCTTTAATTGATTTTACATCTAGAAATAAAAACAGAGAAATAGAAAAATATGTATATTTAAATGGATATAGGGGTATTATCCCTATAAATACAAATAATTATGTTGTGGATATGATTTTTTCAGAATGTAGGACATATTCTAAAGATACTACAGTTGAGAAAAAAATAGATAAGGAAATAATAACAGAGCATAAAAAGTTGGTAATTAAAGGAACATATAAATTGTTTGATAATAATGGGGGAAGTTTTATAAAATCAAAATATTTTGAAATTTATAAAGATTATGATGTGGTTATGGAGAAATATAAAAACAAAAGAATTTATAAAAATGAAGAAAAGGAAATAATGAAAATACTGAGAAATGAATTTAATAAAATTATTATAAGAGATTTAAAAGAGTTAATATAAAAAGCAAAAATTCCTTCAAAATAATGAAGGAATTTTTATTTTTTATTTATTGAAAACAGGTTTAAATTTATCAAATATTTCTTTAACTGAAAGAACATCATTTATTTTCCAAGCATCTCTTCCAGCGAAAAACAATCCATTTTCCATATCTCCTTTATGAGCATCAATTAATCGATTATTAACACAGAATTTTCTATTACAATGTTTTAAACAATTGTCACAAGATGTTGGGGCAGGTGTTGTATCGTTTAAAACCTTTTTAGCAAAGGGGCTAATAATAGCATTTGCAGGGAAGCCAACAGAACTCATTACTTTAACAACGTCTCCCTCTTTACAATTAAGATACATTTGTTTAAAATCATCACAAACATCACATTCATAAGAAGCAACAAAACGACTTCCCATTTGAACTCCAACAGTTCCAAGGGCAAGCATTCTTTCAGCATCCTCAGGGGTAATAACTCCACCAGCTCCAAATACAGGTATTTTTACAGTTTTAGTTATTTCTTCCATAATATCCCAAGAATCTTTATCAGTTCCTAAATGTCCACCAGCATTACCACCTTCAACAACAATAGCATCGGCCCCTAATTTTTCAGAGATTTTAGCAAGTTTTAAAGAAGAAACTATAGGAAATAATTTAGTTTCACTTCCTTTAACCATTGAAAATATATCCCTTGAAAAACCAGCTCCACAGATTATAACATCTATTTTTTCTTTAATACAAGCTTGTGCAAGTTCTGCAAAATTTGAAGCAGCGAACATAATGTTCACCCCTAAAGCTCCTGTTTTATTTGTAATTAATCTTCTTGCTTCTTTGATTTCGTCAGTTAATTCTTTTATTGAAAGGGCAGTACCAGCTATAACACCAATTCCACCTTCATTTGCCACAGCAGCA
This sequence comes from Fusobacterium sp. IOR10, assembly GCF_010367435.1. Classification (NCBI taxonomy): domain Bacteria; kingdom Fusobacteriati; phylum Fusobacteriota; class Fusobacteriia; order Fusobacteriales; family Fusobacteriaceae; genus Fusobacterium; species Fusobacterium sp. IOR10. The sequence continues at coordinate 46,715 of NZ_WJWY01000004.1, read as the reverse complement.
GCAAGTTTTGCCATGGAACACTTAATTGCCATTCCTCCCTGAATTATAGGGACACTTATTTTTAAACCATTTATATTTATCAAATCATTACCTCCATATTATAAAATTACACCTGTATTATATCATTGTTAGGAGTTTTTTTAAAGATATAAGTTTAAAAAAAAACAAAAAGTACAAAAAAACATAAAAATAATGCATTTAAATTTTTCAATTTAAATGCATTATAATGTTTTTAGATTACTTATTTATTTTTTGAAATCATCTAATCTTTTGTAAAGCATAGTTGCAGCCCCTTTTAAAAGCCTTTCTTTTATTTCTTTATCTGTTGGTTCGAAAAATCCAGTGGCAATTAAAGTTGCAAGGCCATGGGCATAAGTCCAACAATCTAGAAGTAAATCATCTTTAAAGTCAGAAGGAAGTTCGCTAAATCTAGGATCCTTATTGATTTCATTTTTTGTAGTATCTCTAAACTGTCTAATTAAATCATCAAAGGATTGTTCCCTTAAAAAAATAGATGAAAATAGAGATTTGTTTTCTCTAGCAAAGGCACATATTCCCATTCCAATATTAAGAAAGATTAAATGAGAAAAAGGTTTCTTTAGATATTCTAAAAATCTGTTTCTAGCATGTTCAATAAGCTCAACTTTTAAATCTGTTATAGAGTCATAGTGAGCATAAATAGGTGCAGGGGATGCTTTTAAAGCTTTCCCTAAATTTCTAGCTGTTATAGCATTTAAACCTTCCTTTTCAAAAATTTCAAATGCTTTATTAAAAATTTGTTCTTTGTTAAAAATTGCTTTTTTAGGCATAAAATTGCTCCTTTGTTTATTAGTTTATTGAATTTAATATTTATATTATAATTTTTTAGAGAATGATACCCCAATTGAGGAAATATTTTTTTCATATACTAAAGGATTAGCAAGACTACCATATTTGTCATTGGAATTACTATCGTAAAAATAATGACTAATGGCTAGGATAATTTCAACATCTTCACTAGGAAGATATTTTATTCCCCCTCCAACTAATATTGAATTTAATGCAAATTCAACATCTGAATAGCTTTCTGACTTAGCACCAGTTTGAGCATAGTTAATTCCTGAAAGAATAGCTATTTTATCGTTGATCCAGTATTCAGTTCCTAAAGAAATTTCCCAACCATTTTTATATTCATAAGAATGATCTGGAACATCTCTATCAATATTTGCAGATTCATTAAAATAATAATTACCACCATAAAAAATTGTGAATTTTTCACTTATCTTTTGTGAAGCACCAACAGCTAATATACCTGGTAAATCTCTTCTATAGCTTGCTCCATCAGCATACTGAGGGAAAAAAGCATCAAAACCTAGATTCAAATGTACATCTTTGTTATTAGTTGCTTTGGTTTTAAATGTCATTTTTATAGGAGTGTCATATCTTACTCCAATATTCCAAGTTTCATTAAGGGCATAGTTAAGACCAAATTGTCCTCCAATTCCCCAAGCAGTTCTTTCTGAATCAATAGATGTAGCCAATGGTATACTATCATTTAATGTTGCTTTTAAATCAGCACTTAATTTTCTGTAACCATATACAACTTTACCTGCAGTGGACAGGGATAGTTTGCTATTAACATTCCATGCAGTACCTAAAGTAGCTTGGGCGTAAACATTTTCTCCAGTTGCTGAGTTGACCCCAGCTTTAACAGACATTCCTTTATAACCAGTATCTTCTAAAACTTTAACTCCAGAGACTCCATCTTTATATTCTAACTTTCCCCCACCAGCTTGAGGACCAAAAGTAAAGAAATAAGCTTTATCCTCTTGTATTTTATATATTGCAAAATTAGGGATGGGAGCTAGCAAATCAGCATCATAAGTGTTGCTAGATTTGTCTCCAGTTTTTTTATCATACTTCATAGTTTCTTTTCCAAATGCAATTTGGAGTCCCCCAGTAAAATACGTGCCTTCTCCTAGCCTCATTATACCTGCAGGATTGAAGTAGACCGTGGCTGATTTATTTATAGCTCCTTGTTGAGCGGGATTTGCATTGTATTCAGGTGTGTAATTTTGTACATGATCAATTGAAGATCCCAAAATAGTTGTAGATAATAGTGAACAAACAATCCCTAATTTTTTTAAATTCAAATTAATAACCTCCTAAAATTAAAATAACACGTGTAATAATAACACATGTTATATTATCATATGTTATTTTAAATTACAAGTGTTTTTTAACCAAAAGGTTATAATAAGTATTCTTTATATACAAACATATTAAAATTAATTTCTTTTATTTTTGTTAAATTATCTAGATTAATATTTGGGAAAAAAGTATCTCCGTAATATGTTTTTTTTATGTGAGAAATGCAAAGTTTATCAGCAAGATTTTTAGTTATAGTTTCCTTATAAATTTCAGCTCCACCAATAATAAAAATTTCTTTATTTGATTTTTTTCCAAAGGAAATTGAAGCCTCTAAGGAATTAAATATTATCACATCACAATGATTTTTTAATGTATTACTAATTACAATATTAATTCTATTTGGAAGGGGTTTGCCAATACTTTCAAAGGTTTTTCGTCCCATTATAACAATATTATTTTCTGTTAATTTTTTAAATAACTTTAAGTCTTCTGGAATATTCCATGGAAGTTTACCCTTTGAACCAATTAAAAAATTGTTGTCCATAGCAACAATAATATTTACCATAAGTTCTATTCTCCAAAGTTAAAATTAGTTTGTCTTAGAGCTTCATATAAAATAATAGCTGCTGAATTTGAAAGATTTAAAGAACGTCCCATTGGAATCATAGGAATAGTTATACATCTTTCTGGATTCTTTTTTAATATTTCTTCTGGTATACCTCTAGATTCAGGTCCAAAAATAATGAAATCATTTTCATTATATTTAACATCAGAATAATTTTGGTGAGATTTAGTAGTTGCATAAAATAGATTTCCATCTGGATTAGCTTCTAAGAATTCTTCCCAGTTATTCCATTCTACTATTTTAACCAAATGCCAATAGTCAAGTCCTGCTCTTCTTACTTGTTTTTCATCTAAAGAAAATCCAAGGGGTTTGATAAGATGTAAAGTCGAATTTGTTAGCACACAAGAACGACCAATATTACCTGTATTATAAGGTATTTCTGGTTCATATAAAACTATATTCATTTTTTCCTCCTAAAGTATATAAAATAATTATTTTTTAATTTTAGTATAATAATAATTCTATCATATTATTTATATAAATTCTAATAATAATACTTTATTTTTTTCTTAAAAAATGATAGGTTATAGGTGTATAATAATAAAAATATTTTAGGAGGAATTTGATTATGATGAATATAAAGACGTTTTTAACTGGAGGATTTCAAACTAATACTTATTTAGTTTGGGATGAAAATAAAATTGCTTATATTTTTGATTGTGAAGGGGAAAGAACAGGAGCTTTAGAAGAATTTATTAAAACCAATGAATTAGACATTAAATATATTGTATTAACTCATGGACATTCAGATCATATTTGTGGGTTAAACTTATTAAAAAAACTTTATCCAAAGGCAAAAGTATTTATAGGACAAGAGGACAGCAAATGTTTAGGAGACGCCACATTAAATCATTCTAATTATATTTTTGGAATAGATTTTGAATATAAAGAAGATTTTATTGAAGTTGAAGAGGATGATATAATTGGAGAATTTAAAGTTATAGATACTCCAGGTCACACAAGAGGTTCTAAAAGTTTCTTCTGTGAGAGAGCTAAAATACTAATATCAGGTGATACAATGTTTAGAAGAAGTTTTGGAAGATATGATTTTCCAGACAGTAGTGGAGAAATGCTATTTAATAGTTTAAGAAAACTTTGCAAACTACCAAAGGATACAATTGTTTATAGTGGTCATACTGAACCAACAACTATAGGTGAAGAAAAAATATATTTAAAAACAATTGGAATAGTAAAATAAATTTGTACAGGGAGAGAATAATGGAAAAAAAATATGATTTAGTTGTGATAGGTGGTGGACCTGCAGGATTAACTTCAGCAATTTATGCAAGCAGATCTAATTTATCAGTTTTAGTTATAGAAAAAAAAGATATAGGAAGTCTTCAAATGGCTCATCAAATTGATAATTATCCTGGTTTTCCAAATGGGATAACAGGTAAAGAATTAAAGACTCAAATGAGGGATCAAGCTAAGAGATTTGGAACTGAATTTTTAGATGCAACATTCTTAGGGATAGATATTTATGATGATCCAAAGGTAGTTAAAACAGATAAAATTAATATAAAAACTAAAGCTATAGTTGTAGCAACAGGGTGGAGTAAAAATAGTGAAAAGAAACTAAAGGGAGAATCAGAATTTTTAGGAAAAGGAGTATCTTACTGTGCCACTTGTGATGGAGCCTTTACAAGAAATAAAATAGTTTCTTTATTTGGACAAGGGGAAGAAATAGCAGAGGAAGCTTTATTCTTAACTAAATATTCAGAGAAAATATATATATTTGTAAATGGAGAAAAATTAAACTGTAATGAAGAACTTTTTAAAACTTTAAATGAAAATGAAAAAGTTGAAATAATTTTAAATTCTCAAGTTATTCAGTTAAAAGGAAATGGAGTTTTAGAAACAGCTGAGGTTAATGTAAATGGAGAAAAAAAAGAATACTCAATTCAATATGCTTTTCTTTACTTAGGAACTAAAAATTCAAATGAACTTTTAGGAGAATTTGCTACACTTGATGAGGATGGATTGATTATTACAGATAATACAATGAAAACAAATGTTGAAGGGATTTATGCAGCAGGGGATGTTGTTAGTAAAAAAGCAAGACAGGTAACAACAGCTGTTGGTGATGGAACAGTTGCTGGAATGGAAGCTATAAAATATTTATTAACTAGAAATAAATAGTTATACTCATGAGAGGGAGGACAGTATTGTGAAAAAAGTTGGAATAATATTCTTTTTTTTAATAACTTATTCTTTGAGCTTAATAGGGAGTAATATAAAAAAAGAGTATAAGGTTGCAATTGATCCTAAAATGCCTCCTTTTCAATTTATTGAAAATGGTGAGTATAAGGGTCTTAATATAGATTTATTAAATATTATAGGTGAAAGAAATAATATAAAATTTAAATATATATCTATGGGGAAAGAACGTTCTATAAAAGAATTAGATAAGGGAAATATAGATTTAATATTAGGAATTAGATTTAAAGAGCAGTTGGGAAATAAAATGAAATTTTCAGATAATATTCTTCAATCAACTACTTGCATGGTAACTTTGAAAAAAAATAGTACTAGAATAAAAAATAATTTTGGAGACGAAGCATTTGTAGTTGCTGTTGAAAAAGATTCATCTGAATATGAGTATTTAAAAAATTTAAAGAAAATTAATTTTAATGTGACTTTAGATCAAGAGTCTCTATTTCAATTATTAAAAATGAATAGAGCAGATTTTAGTATAGGTGTGAAAGAAGTTGCAGAATATTTATTAGTTTCTGATAACGAAGAAGAAAATTATGAACTTATAAATAGTTATACAGCCCCAATAAATTACTATATAGGGGTTTCTTTATTAGAAGACAATATGCTTAAACTAATAAATAAGGAACTAAAAAGTATTAAAATCAACGGAGAATATGAAAGACTTTATAATAAATGGACTAAAAATTTTGAAAAAGAAAAATTAAAGAAAATAACTAGAATGATGACAAGAATTACATTATTTGCATGTTTTTTAATTATAATATTTTTAATTTCTTTCTTTTGGAATTTTCAATTGAAAAATAAAGTTAAAGATAAAACTTCTGAATTATTAGAGTCAAATAAAAAATTAGAAGATAAAATTATAGAAATAAGAAATACCACAGAATTGAATAGTATAATTTGTGAAAATAGTCCAAGAGCTATTATTATTTTAAACAGAAAAGGGGAAGTTAATTTTTTAAATAATAATACCTTGGAAATGTTTAAACTATCCTTTGATTATATAGGAAAGAACATAGAGAGCATACCTATTATAAAAGAAATGGTAACAAATGATAGATTAGATAAAATAATAAATAATGTGGAAAATCATTTTACAAATGATTTATTAAAGATTATTGATGGGGAAGAGTATTATTTTAGATACATGATTTATCAGTTATTGGATTACAAAAAAAATGTTATAGGGGTTTTTCTAACAATTGAGGATGCCACAAAGGAAAAACTTTTAAAAGAAAGGGCAGCTGAAAAGGAAAAAGAAGCTGCAATATCAAGTATGATAGCAGGGATAGCTCATGAAATAAGAAATCCTCTAACATCTATAAAAACATATATTGAAATACTTCCTTATAAGCAAGACAATGAAACTTTTAAGAAGGAACTTGTTGAAATAGTGCCAAAGGAAGTGGATAGGGTAAGTAAACTAATAGAAAATTTAATTGATTACTCTAAACCGAGATCTATAAATATAGAAAAAATAAATATATTTAATTTAGTGGAGTCTTGTGTTTTACTTGTTAAACCTACAATTTTTAAATCTAATATTAAATTAGAAACTAACATTGGAGATAATTTAATAATTAAAGGAGACAAAAATCAATTGAAACAAGTTATAATAAATATACTTTTAAATGCTATAGATGCTATAAATGATAAGAAAAGTAAAGTTGAAGTTGAAGAAGTTTATAACATAAATATAAAGGCTTATAGAGAGAGAGATAAAGTTTGTTTAAGCTTTTTTGATAATGGTGTTGGTTTAAAAGAAAAGGAATTAAAAAATATTTTTCATATTTTTTATACAACAAAAATTAATGGGACAGGTATAGGATTAGCTGTTTCTAAACAATTAGTTGAAAAAAATAATGGAGAAATATTTGTTGAAAGTGAAGAGGGAAAATTCACAAAATTTATTATAAAATTTGAGGAGGTTTAAGTGAAAAAAATACTTATTATTGATGATGAAAAATATATTTGCTCCTCTTTAACCTATGCTTTAGAAGATAAATATGAAATTAAAGCAACAATGGATCCAAGTGAAGGAATAGAAATTATAAAAAATTCTAAAATAGATTTAGTTCTTTTGGATTTGAAAATAGGAGAGGTTGACGGTTTAAAGTTATTAGATGAAATAAAGAAAATTGATGAAAAAATAGTTGTAATAATAATGACTGCCTATGGTTCTATTATGTCTTCAGTTGATGCTATGAAAAAGGGAGCTTATACTTATTTAACAAAGCCATTAAATTTAGAAGAACTATATATAACAGTGGAACAAGCTCTAAATTATAGAGAATTAAATGAAAAGGTAGAGTATTTAAGTGAAGAATTAAAAAATAGATATGAATATAAGGGAATAATAGGAAAAAGCAAAGCTATGAGAGAAATATTTTCCCTTATAGAAAGATTAAAGGATATAGATACAGGGGTTTTAATTTCAGGGGAAAGTGGAACTGGAAAAGAATTAGTTGCTAGGGCTATTCATTTTTCTGGAAAGAGAAAAAATAAAAATTTTGTAGAAGTTAATTGTGCTGCTATTCCTGAAGGACTTTTAGAAGAGGAATTCTTCGGACATAAAAAAGGAACTTTTACAAATGCCATTGCAGATAAAGTTGGAAAATTCCAGTATGCAGATGGAGGAACTATTTTTTTAGATGAGATAGGAGATATGAGTTTAACCTTACAATCTAAATTGTTAAGAGTACTTCAGGATAAAAAATTTATTCCTTTAGGCTCTAATGAAGTTGTTAGTACAGATGTAAGAATAATATCAGCTACAAATAAAGATTTGAAAAAAATGGTAAAAGATGGAATGTTTAGAAGGGATTTGTATTTTAGATTAAATATTTTAGAAATTAAAATACCACCATTAAGGGAGAGAAAGGATGATCTACCTCTTTTATTTGAACATTTTATAAAGGTATATAATAAAGAGATGGATAAAAATATTTCAGGATTAACAACTCAAGCTAAGAAATTTTTACTAGATTATACCTATCCTGGAAATGTAAGAGAGTTATCTAATATAATAGAAAGAGGAGTTATATTAACAAGTACAGATAAAATTGACTATGATTCACTTCCTTATAATGTGTTAGAAGGAATAAAAAAAAATGTATATGAGAATAAATTTACTTCTGATGATGTAAATGAGTTGGATAATTTACTTGGTTTAACTTTAAAGGATGCAGAAAGAATTTTAATAAAAAAATGTCTAAATAAAAATAATGGACATAAAAAAAATACAGCAGAAATGCTAGGCATTAGCGAAAGGGGCCTTCGTAATAAAATAAAAGAATACGAGTTATAAGGGAACTTTTTTCCCTTTCACAGAAATACGGCAATTTTTTCCGGTTGGAAGGGAAAAAATTGCCGTATTAAGTTATTTCAGGATAATTAGTTTTAAAACAGGAAAAATTATTCCAGATAAAAGCATAAGTTATAAAAAATATATTAAGTGGCACGGAAATTGCTTTATAAAAGGGTGGTGGGAGAATGAAATGTGAAAAAAAGAATATATTATTAATATTATTATTAATGATTTTAAGTTTAACGAGTTTAGGAGTAGAAACAAGGGAGGGTGGTACACAAGGAAAGAAATTTATAACAATAGGTACCGCTCCAATAAGTGGTTTATTTTATCCCATAGGTCTTAGTTTTTCAAGATTCATAAAAGAAGCAGGATATAATTGTTCTGTTAGATCAACAGGTGGATCAGGTGATAATATAGATTTAATTTTAGATGACAAAGTTGAAATAGCTATAGCAATGTCAGATTCAGTGGTTCAAGCTTATAAAGGAACTGGAGCATATGAAAACAGAGAAGCAGCTAAGGGTTTAAGATGTATAATGGGTCTTCATTACAATTATGTACAAATAATAACTAGAAAAAATTCCAATATAAAAAAATTTGAGGATTTAAAGGGCAAGAAAGTAGGGTTAGGAGTTTACAATTCAGGTGTGGAATTAAATGCCAGACTGATATATGAAGTTCATAATATGAATTATTCTGATACTGAAGTAACATATGCCTCTCCTGGAGAATTGGTAGAACAATTAAAAAAAGGAGTTTTAGATGCAATATTTTTAACTAATGGTATTCCCAATCCAGTTATAACAAATTTACAAAAGGAAATAGATATAGGATTTGTTTCCATGAGTAATGATAAAATAAAAAAATTGGTGGATAGCCATGCTTTTTTTCATAAAGAGATTATAAACAAAAAAATTTATAATTTAAAAAAAGATGTTTATACTGTTGGTGTTAAAGATATAGTTATTTGTGATGCTAGATTATCAGATAAGGTAGTATATGATATAACAAAAAGTATTATAGAAAATTTAGATGAATTAAAAAATGAACACGAAGTTATTAGAAGGAATGTTTTTTTAGAGAATTCTTTAGAAAATATAAAAATTCCATTTCATAATGGGGCAATTAAGTATTATAAAGAAAAGGGGATTTTAAAATAAAAAAGAGATAAGGAGAGTGGTTTTATGTTGAGCGTTAAAGTTGACATGTTTCAAACAGTTGGATTTACAGTATTACTAATATGGATAGGAAATTATTTAAGAGGAAGATTTGGTACTTTGAAAAAATACTGTATTCCTGCTTCAGTTGTAGGTGGATTATTATTTGCAGTAATTGCTTTAATACTACATAATACTGGAATAATTCAATTTTCATTTGATAAAGGTGTTATTAATAAGTTTTTCTATTGTATTTTCTTTGCAGCAGCAGGTGCAGCAGTAGGATTAAAACTACTTAAAAAAGGTGGAAAATTAATTGTAATATTTACAATATTAGTAGCTATATTGGAAATACTACAAAACTTCTTAGCTATTGGAGTAGGAAGATTATTTAATATTGATCCATTAATAGCTTTAATGACAGGTTCTACACCTATGACAGGTGGACATGGAAATGCAGCAGCATTTGCACCAGTTGCAGAAGCAATGGGAGCAACAGGAGCAATGGAAGTTGCTCTAGCAGCAGCAACATTTGGACTTGTTGCAGGATGTATTGTAGGTGGACCATTAGGTAAAAGATTAGTAGAAAAATATGACCTTAAAGGAAAGTTTTCTTCTGAAGAAATTGAAGAAATGGAAAAAGAAAGCAAACTTAAAACTTTGGTTGATCCTAAAAGATCAATGCTTGCAGTTTCTTTAATGTTCTTAGCTATAGGAATTGGATCAGTTTTCTTTAACTTATTTAAAGCTGCTGTTCCAGGTGTAAAATTACCAATTCATGTAATGTGTATGGTTGGTGGATTATTAGTAAGAAATTTCTATGAAAAAATATATGGAGAAAGTCCTGATGTATTCCAATCTGTTGATATAATTGGAGAAATATCTTTGGCAATGTTTATAACAATGTCTATTATGACAATGAAGTTATGGCAATTAGCTGGATTAGCAATTCCAATGGTAGTTATGTTAATTTGTCAAGTTATATTAGCTTACTTATTTGTAACTCAATTAACATTTAGATTCCTAGGTAAAAATTATGATGCAGCTGTAATGGCAGTTGGACATAATGGATTTGGACTTGGAGCTACACCAGTTGCAATGGCTACAATGAAAACAGTTTGTGATGAATTTGGATATTCTAAATTAGCATTCTTTATTGTTCCGCTACTAGGTGGATTAATATGTAATTTAACTAACGCAGTTATAATAACATCGTTCTTAAATTTCTACAGATAAGCCCGTTTATTTATTATATATATATATTAAAACCACCAATGCAAGTTGGTGGTTTTTTAATTTTAAAGACTATGGTATAATTTAGATTAAAAAATATTAAAAGAAGGAGCATATTTATGAAAAATGTTGGTTTTTATAAAACAAATATATTATTACCTAAAGAAAACTTAGAAAAATGGAGTACACTTGCCTGCGATCAATTTACATCAAATATTAAATATTGGGATGATGTGTCTAAAATAACTAAAGATTATAATTCTGCATATAATATTATATTTCCAGAAGTATATTTAGAAAAGATTGATTTTGATAACAAAGTAAGGGAAATACATTCTAAAATGAAAGAGTATTTGGATAATAATATTTTTGATGAATATAAGGAGTCTATGTTTTATGTGGAAAGAACCTTAATAGATGGAAGTATTAGAAAGGGAATAATTGGAGCATTGGACTTAGAAGAATATGATTTTAATGCTGGGTCAGACTCTCTAATAAGAGCCACAGAAGGAACAGTTGTAAATAGATTGCCCCCAAGAGTTAAGATTAGAGAAAGAGCTTGTATAGATATACCTCATATATTAGTTTTAATAGATGATGAAAAAAAAGAAATAATAGAATATTTTTCAAATAAAAAAGAGACATTAAAAAAATTGTATTCTTTTAATCTTATGAAAAAAGGTGGTCATATAGAAGGATATTTATTAGGTGAAAAAGAGATTAAATTAATTGAAAACAGATTATCCAAATTAGTTGATAAAAAGTATTTTCAAGAAAAATATAAAATGAAAGACATATCACCATTTTTATTTGCAACGGGAGATGGAAACCATTCTTTAGCAGCAGCAAAAAGTTGTTATGAAAAATTAAAAGAGAAATTAGGTGAAGAGGCAGCTAAAAAAAGTTCAGTAAGATTTCCCTTGGTGGAATTAAATAATTTACATGATGATTCTTTAAAATTTCAAGCAATACATAGATTGGTTTTTAATATTGACCAGGATCATTTTTTAAATAAATTGGAAGAATATTGTAATGAAAATAAAACCAGTGCTTTTTCTTCTCAAAGTATAGTTGTTGTAAAGGATTCAAAGAAAAAAAAGATGGAGATAAAAAATCCAATTCATAATTTAACTGTGGGAAGTATACAAATATTTTTAGATGAGTATTTAGAAAAATTTGGAGGTTCTTTAGATTATATTCATGGGGAAAAGGAAACAATAGAACTATCTAAAAATGGAAAAGTGGGAATAATTTTGGACACAATAAAAAAATCAGACTTATTTAAAACAATTATTTTAAAGGGAGTTCTTCCTAGAAAAAGTTTTTCCATGGGGGAAGCTAGTAAAAAACGTTATTACTTAGAGTGTAGAGAAATAAAATAACTAAAATATTTAAGCTAAATGGAAAAAAGCGATTGCAGCAGTTACTAAAAATGGAACAGCTGTGGACAAAGTTATTCCACTAAAAAAAGCAATTACAGCAATATCAGGGGAAGTGCTTTTATTTATAATTGGAAGCAAAGTATCCATAGATGTTGCTCCAGCCACTGAAACAGACTCTAAATGTCCTATATATTTAGCAACAAGGGGAATAGTTAAAATAGCTAAAACTTCTCTAATAACATTGGTTAAAAAAGCAAGACTTCCAAGTTCAGCACTAATTTTAGAAAGTTCTATAGCAGATAAAGAATACCATCCAAGTCCCATACTAATTGCAATACCTTCCCCTAAATGGACACTTGTAATATAAGAGGCTATGTATCCTCCTATAAAAGAACCTATTATAGTTCCAATTGGTAGTAACCAAATTTTTTTTCCGAATTTAGAAAGTTTTGAAAAAAGAGATTGATTATTTCCAATATCCATTCCAACAAAAAGAAGTAAAAGACATAGTCCACCACTAACTAAAGAATCACTATTTTTTGTTAAATAGTCATTTTGAAAAAAATAACCTAAAAGTCCCCCTGAAATAATTGAAATTATAATTCCTAACATTTTACCCCCTTTTTTCAATATTAGATTTTTTTAAAAATATTTTTGAAATTTTAAATAATATAAATGTGATTAAGACACTAAATACACATGTTGAAATGGCAAAAATACTTGCTTGAAATCCAATGTTTTTAAAATTTTTAATAATAGTTTCATTTATACCTATTTTATAGCCCATTGTTCCTAAAAGTATAAAAAGGGAAATTGTTTGTAAAATTCCAAGTCTTTTTTTTATAAAAGAAGGAATCAATTTTTTTCTAACTAAAGTTGCTCCTAAAATAAGGATAAGTACATAAAGAATGATTTGTCTCATAAGTTTACCTCCTTCAAGTGACAATAATTAATAGATTATATTATTTAAAGAAAAAAGTCAATATAAATTAGAGGTAATATAGTTATAATATAATAGTGTTATGATATAATATAACAAAGTTCAAAATATGAATTGGTACTTAGAGTGTAAATATATTAAAAGTATTGGAAATATGATATAATTTTTAATGGAATAAAATTAATAAATTTTAAGGAGACAACCTAATGATATTTTTAAAAAAGCATAACAAAATTGGAATTATATATAATGAATATAAAATTTCATATGAAGAAATTATAAAATACTCAAAATCATTTGGGGAAAGGTTAAACATAAAAAAAGAAGATAAGGTTATGATTTTTATGGAAAATAGACCAGAATTAATTTATAGTTTTTTTGGGATATGGGATAAAGAAGGAACATGTGTAACTATAGATTCTAGTTTTACAGGGGAAGAGTTAGAATATTATATTTCAGACTGCAGTCCTAAATATATATTTACATCAAAGAAAAAATTAAAAGAAGTGGAAAAGGCCCTATTCTTATCAAAAAAAAATACAAAAATATTAATTGTTGAAGATATACCTATGGATTACAGTGGAACTGATTTAAAAGTTGAGCTAAATGATATTAATATGGTTGCAATTATGCTGTACACATCAGGAACAACTGGAAAACCAAAGGGAGTTATGCTAACTTTAGATAATTTATTAGTTAATATAGAAGGACTTAGGGAATATAAAATGTATATTTCAGAGGATAAAATATTAGGTCTTCTTCCAATGCACCATATATTACCCCTATTAGGCTCTGGAATATTACCATTGGTAGAGGGAGCTACATTAGTATTTTTAAAAGAAGTATCTTCCCAAGCTATGTTGGAAGCTTTAAAGGAATATAAAATTACAGTGATAGTTGGAGTCCCAAAATTATGGGAAGTTTTACATAAAAAAATCATGGATAAAATTAATTCTAAAAAATTAACAAGGGGAATATTTAAAATAGCAGAAAAAATTTCAAATAAAAATATAAGAAAAAAAATATTTAAAAAAGTTCATATGGAACTAGGAGGGAATATAAGATTTTTAGTTTCTGGAGGTTCTAAATTAGATGCTAAGGTAACTGGAGATTTTATAACCTTAGGAATAGATATATGTGAAGGATATGGTTTGACAGAAACAGCACCAATGATAAGCTTCACACCTACTGGGAAAATAGTTCCAGGATCAGCTGGGGTAATATTGTCAGGAATTACAGTTAAAATTTTAGAAGATAATGAAATTGTTGTTAAAGGAAGAAACGTAATGAAAGGTTACTACAACAAACCTGAAGAAACAGCTTTAGCAATAGATAAAGAAGGATGGTTTCATACAGGTGATTTAGGAGAAGTTAGAGGGAAACAATTATATGTAACAGGAAGAAAAAAAGAGATGATAGTTCTTTCCAATGGTAAAAATATAAACCCCATAGAAATAGAGAGAGAAATTATGAGCCAAAGCCAGTTAATAAAGGAAATAGCAATAATGGACTATGAAGGGAAGTTAACAGCATTAATACATCCTGATTTTTATAAGTTACATGAAAATGAGGTTACAAACATTGTTGAAACTTTTAAACTAGGAATAATAGAAAAATATAATAAAATAGCTCCTAAATATAGGAAAATATTAGATATTAAAATAAGTAAGGAAGAATTTCCAAAAACAAAAATAGGTAAAGTAAGAAGATTTATGTTAAAGGATCTAATTACCAAAAAGGAAGAAAAAATAACTAATTTAGAGGAACCAACTTTTGAAGAGTATTTAAAAATTTCAAATTATATAAAAAATTTAAAAAATAAGAAGGTAACCCCTTGTGCACATTTTGAATTGGATTTAGGAATGGATTCCCTTGATATAGTTGAATTTGTATCCTATATAGAAGCTAACTTTGGAGTAATTATAGATGAAAAAATATTTACAGAACATTGTACAGTGGAAGGTCTATCTAAATATGTGGCAAAGCATTCAAATGAAATTTTAGATGTGGAACTTAATTGGGGAGATAGATTAAATAATTTACCCTTAGAAGAGTTACCTAAATCTAACAAAATTGGTAAAATATTTAAATATATACTAAAAGCTTTTTTTACATTTTATATAAAATTAAATAAGGAAGGCTTAGATAAATTAGAAAAAGATAAATCAGTTATTTTTTCAGGGAATCATCAAAGTTTTTTAGATGCATTTATCTTAAATCAAGCTTTACCAAATAAAGTTCTAGACAAAACTTATTATTTTGCAAAATTAAAACATTTTGAGAAAAAATATATGAAGGTTATAGGGGAAAACTCCAATGTTATTTTAGTAGATATTAATAAAAATCTTATAGGATCAATGCAAATGTTAGCAAAGGCATTGAAAAATGGTAAGAATATTGTTATATTTCCAGAGGGAACAAGAACAAATGATGGTAAATTAAATAAATTCAAGAAGTTTTTTGCAATTTTATCAATGGAGTTAAATATTCCTATTCAACCATTTGTAATAGATGGAGCTTATGAACTATATCCTAGAAATGTAAAATATCCAAAATCAGGAGAAGTTAAGATTAAATTTTTAGAAAAAGTCTATCCACAAATGGAAGCTACATATGATGAACTTAGTGATAAAATTCAAAAAATTATCCAAAATGAATTAGAAAAAAAATAAAAAGAAATCTCCATTTAAAAATGGAGATTCTTTTTTAAAATATATGGATATTCTGCTTTTAAGATGGTAAAATTATATTTATAATATATAATGCAAGGAAGTGATCTAATTTATGTTAAACAAAATTATAATTGAAAAATTTTTTAATAATGAAGAGTCTGAAAATATAATCATAGGAAGCGAAAGAAATGTTAATTCCTCAGTTTTAGTTTTATTTTGTGAAGTTAATGGAGAGATAAATATTTTATTTGAAAAAAGAGCAAAGGAAATAAGTCAAGGGGGAGAAATATCTTTCCCAGGGGGAGTGAAAGATAAAAAAGACAAAGTTTCTATGGAAACAGCCCTAAGGGAAACCTTTGAAGAAATAGGAATAAAAAGTCACAGAATTACAAAAAGAAGGAAATATGGAACTTTAGTTATTCCAACAGGAGTAATTGTGCAGGTTAATATTGGATTTATAAAGGATTTTTCCTTAAATGAATTAAATATAAATAGAGATGAAGTTGAAAAGGTTTTTTTAGTTCCTTTAAGTTATTTTTTAAAGAACAAACCAATAATAAAAGAGCTTATGGTTGAAAATGTTCCTTCTTTTAATAGGGACGGAAAGAATATAAACTTCCCAGCAAAGGAATTAGGATTACCAATAATGTATTGCAAACCATGGGGGAAAGCTAGAAGAATATTTTTATATCCCTATGATGGAGAAATGATTTGGGGGATTACAGGGGAAATTATAGATAGCATTTGTAAAAATATAAAAACAATAATTGAATTGTAAATATAAAATGCTTGACAAAGGATGGAAAAATTATTATAATATCTTGGTGATTATATGGAATTAAATGAAGTTATTGAAATGGGAATACTTTTAGAGTATTACAAACCATTATTAAGTGAAAAACAAAAAGAATATCTAATTAAATATTTTGATAAAGATTTATCTTTTACAGAAATAGCAGAAGAAAATGGGATAACAAGACAAGCTGTCCATGATAATATAAAAAGAGGGATTAAGATTTTAAAAACATATGAAGAAAAACTAGGTTTTTATAAAAAGGATAGAATGATTTATAAAAAACTTTTAAATTTAAGAGAAAATTTTGAAAAGGACAATTTAGAAAAAATCATTGATGAATTAAATTAAATTAGGAGAAAATATGTTAGAGAATTTAGGAAATAGATTTCAAGATATTTTTAAAAAAGTAAGAGGTCACGGAAAATTAAGTGAAGAAAATATAAAAGAAGCTTTGAAAGAAGTTAAAATGTCATTACTGGAAGCAGATGTAAACTATAAAGTTGTTAAAGACTTTATAAAAAAAATTCAAGAAAAGGCAATAGGTACAGAAGTTTTAAAAGGGATAAACCCAGGTCAACAATTTATAAAAATTGTAAATGATGAACTAGTTGAGCTTCTTGGAGGAACAAATTCAAGATTAACTAAGGGAGTTAAGAATCCAACAGTAATAATGCTTGCAGGATTACAAGGTGCTGGTAAAACCACTTTTGCAGCAAAGCTTGCAGCTAGACTTAGGAAAGAAGGAGAAACTCCTTATTTAGTAGCTGCTGACGTATACAGACCAGCTGCTATGAAACAATTAGAAGTGCTAGCTAAACAAATAAATATACCAGCTTATATAGATGAGGGAAATAAAGATCCAATTGATATATCTAAAAAAGCATTTGGACAAGCAAGAGCAAATAATTATTCATATATGATAATAGATACTGCAGGAAGACTTCATATAGATGAACATCTAATGGATGAACTTGGGGACATAAAAAAAGCTGTAAGACCACAAGAGATATTATTGGTAGTTGATGCTATGATAGGTCAAGACGCAGTTAATTTGGCTAAAAATTTTAATGATAAATTAAGTATAGATGGGATAGTACTTACAAAATTTGATGGAGATACAAGGGGAGGAGCTGCCCTTTCCATTAAATCAGTTGTGGGAAAACCTATAAAATTTGTAGGGGTTGGAGAAAAAATAGCAGATTTAGAATTATTTCACCCTGAAAGATTAGCTTCAAGAATTTTAGGTATGGGAGACGTTGTTTCTCTTGTTGAAAAAGCTCAAGAAGTTGTAGATGAAAAGGATATTAAATCTCTAGAAGAGAAGATAAAAACTCAACAATTTGATTTAAATGATTTTTTAAAACAACTACAAACAATAAAAAAAATGGGACCCTTGGGAAGTATATTGAAAATGATTCCAGGAATGAATTCTGATTTAGGAGATTTAGCTCCAGCAGAAAAAGAAATGAAAAAAACAGAAGCAATTATACAATCTATGACATTACAAGAAAGAAAAAAACCAGATATACTAAAGGCTAGTAGAAAGATTAGAATAGCCAAGGGTAGTGGAACAGATGTTTCTGATATTAATAAATTACTAAAACAATTTTCACAAATGAAAAATATGATGAAGATGTTAAGTTCAGGTAAGATGCCTAATTTAGGTGGAGGAATGCCAATGGGAATAGGTAGAGGCAAAAATAAATTTTTTTAAATAACTAACAAAAAGTATTAAAATAAATAAAAACTAAGGAGTGAGAAAATGTTAAAAATAAGATTAACAAGATTAGGAAGCAACAAAAATCCAATATACAGAGTAGTTGCTATGGAAAATTTATCAAAAAGAGACGGTAAAGCAATAGCATATTTAGGAAACTATTTTCCTTTAGAAGATTCTAGAGTTGAATTAAAAGAAGAAGAAATTTTAAAACACTTAAAAAATGGAGCACAACCAACAAGAACAGTAAAATCTTTACTAACTAAAGCTGGAATTTGGGCTAAATTTGAAGAATTAAAAAAATAGTAACAAAATACTATAAATAAGAATAAGACAGCCTTTATAGGTTGTCTTTTTTGATAAATGTTATAAATAGAAATAGAAATCAAAATATGATATAATAATATAGTTTTATTAAATATCAGTTATAGTTTGGTGAAGGAGTAAATATGGATAATCTTTTTTTAATTATTAGTAAAGAATTAGGAATTAAAAGTTCTCAAATAGAAAGTACAATTAAACTTTTAGATGAAGGGTCAACAGTTCCCTTTATATCTAGATATAGAAAAGAAGTTACTGGAAATCTTGATGAAAATCAAATAGGGGATATTTTAAAATTAGTAACATATTTAAGAAATTTAGAAAAAAGAAAGCAGGAAGTTTTATCTTCAATAGAAGAACAAGGAAAATTAACAGAGGATTTAAAAAACAAAATTATATCATCTGGAAAATTACAAGAGGTGGAAGATTTATACTTACCTTATAAAAAAAGAAGAAAAACAAAGGCAGATAAAGCTATAGAAAAAGGATTAGAGCCATTATCTCAATATATGTATTTAGCAAAGGATTTAAATGATTTTTTAAATAATGCAAAAAATTATATTAATGAAGAAGTTCCAACAGTTGAAGAAGCTGTAGAGGGTGCTAAACTTATAATAGCTCAAGGAATATCTGAACAAGCTGAATATAGAGAAAGAATAAGAAATATTTTATTGAAAGAAGGGATAGTATATTCTAAAAAAACTAAAAAAGCAGAAGAATTAGATGAAAAAAAAGTTTATGCAGATTATTATGAATATTCAGAAGTAATAAAAACTATATTATCTCACAGAGTGTTAGCACTTAATAGAGGGGAAAAGGAAAATATATTAAAAGTTAATATAAAAACAGAAGATAATATAAGAACTAAAATAGAAAATATACTTTTAGCTGGATTTTCAAATAAAGAACTTAAAGAAATTCAAGAATCAATAGTTAAAGATGCTTTAGATAGACTGATTCTTCCTTCAATAGAAAGAGAAGTAAGAAATATTTTAACAGATAAAAGTGAGATAGAAGCTATAGATATTTTTAAAGAAAATTTAAAAAATCTTCTTCTTCAACCACCATTAAAAGAAAAGAATATTTTAGGACTAGACCCTGGATATAGAACAGGTTGCAAAGTAGCTATAGTTGACAAAAATGGATTTTATGTTGCCAATGATGTTTTTCGTTTAGTGGAAGCAATGGATTCTCCTAAAAATTTAGAAATAACAAAAAATAAGATTTTAAAGTATATAGAAAAATATGATATAGATATTATTTCAATAGGAAATGGAACAGCTTCTAGAGAAACAGAAAGTTTTGTAGCAAAGGTTATAGGGGAAGCTAAAAAGGATACAAAATATATAATTACAAATGAAGCAGGGGCATCAGTATATTCAGCTTCAAAACTTGCAAATGAAGAGTTCCCAGATTTAGATGTAACAGTAAGAGGGGCTATTTCAATAGCAAGAAGAATACAAGATCCTTTGGGAGAATTAGTTAAAATAGATCCTAAATCAATAGGTGTTGGAATGTATCAACATGATGTTGATCAAAAAAGATTAACAGAATCTTTAAATGAAGTAATAGAATCTGTTGTTAATAATGTTGGAATAAATGTAAACACAGCTTCATGGGCATTGTTAGAACATGTATCAGGGATAAAAAAGAATATAGCTAAAAATATTGTGGAACATAGAAAAGAATTTGGAAATTTTGAAAACAGAAAACAGTTATTAAAAGTAAAAGGTGTTGGGAAAAAAGCCTATGAACAAATGGCTGGATTTTTAATAATTGAAAATGGTAAAAATATTTTAGATAGTACTATAATACATCCAGAGTCTTATAAAATAGCAGAGGAAATACTAGAAAATAATAATATTTCTTTAAAGGAATATAGAGAAAAATTAGATGAAAGTAGAGAGAAATTAAAAGCATTTAACATAGAAAATTTTGCAAAGGAAAAGGAATATGGAAATGAAACTGTAAAAGATATTTATGATGCTTTAATTAAGGATAGAAGAGATCCTAGAGATGAGTTAGCTAGACCCCTTTTAAAATCAGATATATTAAAAATAGATAATTTAAAAGCAGGTATGGAACTAGAAGGAACAGTAAGAAATGTAGTTAAATTTGGAGCCTTTGTTGATATAGGATTAAAAAATGATGCATTATTACATATTTCTGAAATTTCAGACAGATTTATAAGTGATCCTAGTAAAGTACTTTCAGTTGGTCAAATAATAAAAGTAAAAGTAAAAGACATTGATATGAACAGACAAAGAGTTGGGTTAACAAGGAAGACAAAATAATTATATTTAAGAGGAAATATTATGAAAATAAATAGAGATTCTCTTCTTGTAAAAATAGTATTTTACAATAATATAGCGATAATAATAACATCTTTAGTGGTAGCCATGATAACAACCTTCATAACATATGAAGATATGGAATCAAGGTTAGTTGATATGTCCCGTGAAAAGATATATATAGTTGAGAAAGCTTATAACAATTATATAACTAGTGTTAGAGAAGATATCAACAAAATTTCTAGGGAAGATGATTTTACTCGTTTAAGACAAAATAATAGTAATTATAAAATACTTTCTTATATTTTGAAAAATGAACTTGTAAAGGAAAATTTTCAAAAATATTATAAAATAGAAATAGCTATGCTAAATGACAAAGGAGAAATATTAGGTTTTACTGGAAAAAAGCATATATTTGATAAAAATATAATTGTTTCTGGAAAGAGATTGGGAGGATTTAGAGCTCAAGAGAGTTATATTGTAAAAGAGGATAAACAAGTTTATTCTAGGATAATATATTCTTATAAAAATAATATAAATA
This sequence comes from Fusobacterium sp. IOR10, assembly GCF_010367435.1. Taxonomy (NCBI): domain Bacteria; kingdom Fusobacteriati; phylum Fusobacteriota; class Fusobacteriia; order Fusobacteriales; family Fusobacteriaceae; genus Fusobacterium; species Fusobacterium sp. IOR10. Next base: position 25,383 of record NZ_WJWY01000004.1, on the reverse strand, counting down.
AAAGAAAAGAGTATATTTTAGCATCTATTCCCTTTGAATTGAACATTCTACAATATATTAAACAATATATTGAGCTAGGGTCATCAGATAAAATTTTTGCTTTTATTGGGGATTCATATATAACTGGAGATTTCAAAGAAAATTTAGATAAGGAAATAATAAATCCACAAAATTTAAAAACTTTAAAGGAAAACAAATATAAATATTATTATAGTAAAAAGAAGATTGGGAAAATCCCTTATTATATGGGGATTTTAGCCTTGAAAGATTATAATAATGAGAATATAGGATGTTTTGGAGTTGCTATTTCAAGGGAGAAATTATTCACTACAAAATTTATAATAGGATTATTTATAACAATTATTGTAATAACTCTAGTAACATTAAGTACAACAATATTTGGAAAAATGTTAAAGAAACTATTACTTCCATTAAAGGATATCACAGAGTCTGCAGAAAGAATCAGTGATGGAAATTATTCAACTAGAATAAAACTAGAAAATACCAATGGAGAAATAAAAACTTTAGCAGTGGCCATAAGAAAAATGCTTAGAAAATTAGAAGATAATCAAAGAACATTGAAGCAAAGAAATATAAAGTTAAAAGAAAATTTAAGAAAAATGAATACTATAGAACAGTTAATACTAGAGGTTCAAACAGAAGAAGATGTAACTAAAATTGTACAAAAAGTAATGACTGCATTTATATCAGAATTAGGGCTTGGTTTCAGTAGGGGAATGTTTTTTAGATACAGTAGGGAAAGAGATGCTCTTATTGGGGAAAAAGCCAAAATAAATTCTCATATTCTAGATATAAATAATGATATTTTAAAAGAAAAAAAATCTGGATTTAATTTCCAGATAAAAGAATTAGAAGAAATAATTCAACTTATAAAAATACCTTTCTCAGAGGATAATATAATTTCTGGTGCCTTAAAGGATAGAGAAATAAAATATTATAATAGTAAGGGATATAAACATAATTTAGGAAATGATTTATTTAATAGTTTAGGATTAAATAACTTTTTAATATTTCCAGTATACAATATAGATTATTACACTGGGGTTATGGTATTTGATTATTATATAAAGGAAAAAAAGATATCAGAAGAAGATATGGAATTACTAAAATTGCTTTTGATGAATATTTCCATAAAATTTAGAAGTAAAGTGGAAGAAGAAGAAAAAATAGAATTAGAACGAAATACTACAATAAGTAAAGTAGCAGAGAGATTCTTAAACAACAGAGAAGAGGCTCTTAATAATTTGTTGAAAATATTGGAAGATACTAAAAATAGAGACTATAAAAACATAGCGGAAAATATTAAAACTCTTGAAGGAAGAGTGGAACAAATGAAACAAATTAATAAAGTCTTAATAGAATACTCAAATCCTTTAGATAGAGAAAAACTAGAAGAAGTTAATATAGAACATTTGATTCCTGAAGTAATTTCTGAGTTTAAATTATCTTTACCTGAAAATAATAAGGTTTTAATATCTTCATTTATAAGTTATACTGGGGATATTTTAGGGAATAATAAAAGGCTTAGAAGGGTATTTATGGAATTATTAAAAAATGCCTATGATGCAGTTATGCAAAATAATAAGGTAATCAAAAAAATTGATATTGTAGTAATTAGAGATAAACATTCAAATAAACTTAAAATAGATATAAAGGATAATGGAATAGGAATATCAGAGGAAAACTTAGATTTAGTTTTTCAGCCATTTATTACTCATAAGAAGGATGCTCCAGGACTTGGACTTTCTCTTGTGAAAAGGGTAATAAAAGATTGTAAGGGAGTAGTTAAAATTTACTCTAAACCAGAAATTGGAACAACCGTTAAAATAACTTTAAATATACTCAAGGAGGAGAATTAAATGGAAAAAAATGATTATGGTAAAACATTAAATCTACCAAAAACAAACTTTCAAATGAAAGCAAATTTACCAAATAAAGAACCGTTAATGGTTAGAGATTGGTCTAAAAAAAATATATATGAGAAGGGATTAGATTTTAATAAACCAAGCTTTATATTACACGATGGGCCTCCATATGCAAATGGAAACATCCATATTGGTCATGCTTTAAATAAGGTTTTAAAAGATATTATATTAAAATATAAAAGACTTTCTGGATATAACGCTCCATACGTTCCAGGATGGGATACACATGGACTTCCAATAGAATTAAAGGTAAGTGAAGAACTTGGAGATAAAATGAAAACAATGTCTCCTTTAAAAATTAGAGAAAAATGTACAAAATATGCTAAAAAATGGGTTAATATTCAAAAAGAACAATTTATAAGACTTGGAATTTTAGGAGAATGGGATAATCCATATTTAACTTTAGCTCCAGAATATGAAGCAAAGGAATTAGAAGTATTTGGAGAATTATATAAAAATGGATATATATTCAAAGGTTCTAAACCAATTTATTGGTCTCCAGTTACAGAAACAGCCCTTGCTGAAGCTGAAATTGAATACAAAGATATAAAATCTCCATCAGTTTATGTTAAAATGAAAGCTGGTCAAGATGTTTTAGATAAATTAGGACTAGCAAAGGAAACTTTCTTAGTTATTTGGACTACAACTCCTTGGACATTACCTGCAAATGTGGGAATCTGTTTAAATCCAGAATTTGATTATGGAGTTTATGAAACAGAAAAGGGAGATTTCATATTTGCTAAAGAATTAGCAGAAAATGCAATAAAAGAAATAGGAATTACAACTTCAAAATTAATAAAAGAATTTAAAGGTATAGATTTAGAAAAATTAACTTATGAACATCCATTTATGGATAGAATAGGTACAATAATTACTGGGGAACATGTAACTGCAGATGCAGGGACTGGATGTGTACATACAGCTCCAGGACATGGTCAAGATGACTATGTTGTAGGGGTTAGATTTAAACTTCCTATTCTTTCACCAATTAACCATAAGGGTATATTAACTGAAGAAGCAGGACCTTACGCAGGATTATTATATAGTGAAGCAAATAAAGTTATTTCTGAAGATTTATTAGAAAAAGGAATTATGTTATCATACAGTGAATTTGTCCATTCATATCCACATGATTGGAGATCAAAAACTCCTATAATTGTTAGAGCAACACCTCAATGGTTTGTAAAAACAGAAGGAGATTCAGACCTAAGACAAAGAGCTTTAGACTTATTAGATAAAGTAGAATTTTTACCATCTTGGGGAAGAAATAGAATTGGATCAATGCTTGAGTCAAGACCTGACTGGTGTATTTCAAGACAAAGAACTTGGGGAGTTCATATTCCAGTATTCTATGTTGATGAAGAAGTATTATTTAATCAAGAAATATTAGCCAGAGTTGTTGGAATTGTTAAAGAAGAAGGTTCAGCAGCTTGGGTTAAATATTCTGCAGAAGAATTAATAGGTGAAGAATTACTTGCTAAATATGATTTAGTAGGAAAAGAAATTATAAAAGAAACAAATATCATGGATGTTTGGTTTGATTCAGGAGTTTCTCACAGATCAGTTTTAGAAACAAGAGGAAAAATGTTACGTAGACCAGCTGACCTATACTTAGAAGGTTCAGATCAACATAGAGGATGGTTCCAAACATCTCTTTTAACATCTGCAGGGTCAACTTTTGATGCTCCTTTTAAAAAGATATTAACTCATGGATTTGTTAATGATGGAGACGGAAGAAAAATGTCTAAATCAGTTGGAAATACAGTGTCTCCAGAGGATGTAATAAAAGTTTACGGAGCAGATATTTTAAGACTTTGGTGTGCTTCTGTAGATTACAGAGACGACATTAAAATTTCAGATAACATTTTAAAACAAATGGCTGAAGCTTATAGAAGAGTTAGAAATACAGCAAGATATATTTTAGGAAACACTTCTGATTTTGATCCAAGTGTAGATGCAGTTTCTTATGATAAATTACATGAAGTTGATAAATGGGCATTACATAAATTAGAAGTATTAAAAAGACAAGTTACAGAAAATTATGAAAAATATGAATTCTATAACTTATTCCAAGCAATTCATTATTTTGCAGGAATAGATATGTCTGCTTTCTATTTAGATATAATTAAAGATAGACTATACACAGAAAATTCAAATTCAGTTGACAGAAGAGCAGCTCAAACAGTAATGAATGAAATCTTAGTTTGTTTAGTTAAAATGGTTTCACCAATTCTTTCTTTCACAGCAGAGGAAATTTGGACTAAATTACCAGAACACGACAAGGATCAAGAATCTGTTCATTTAACTAAATGGTTTGAAAATAATGATGAATATTTAAATGAAGAGTTATCAAGTAAATGGGATAATGTAATAAAATTAAGAAAAGCAGTAAATAAATATCTTGAAAAAGCAAGACAAGGACAAGATAGAATAATTGGAAACGCTTTAGATGCAAAAGTATTAATTTCAACTTCTGATGAAACTTTAAAGAAATTCATTAAAGAAAATCAAGAATTATTAGAAATGGTATTTATTGTTTCTCAATTAGAATATGCAGATGAAACAGATGAAACATTTGTTAAAGATGATGAAATTGAATTATTTGTAAAAGTTCTTCATGCAGATGGGGAAAAATGTGAAAGATGTTGGAAATATTCACAACAAATAGGAGAAAATCCTAATCATCCAACTCTTTGTCCTAGATGTGCTTCAGTTTTAGGAGAATAAAATATGTATATATATATGATTGGAATAGTTATGTTGGTCTTAATAGACCAACTAACTAAATTTTTAGTTGATAATAGTATGTTTCTAGGTGATACATTAGAAATAATACCAAATTTTTTCCATATAACATATGTCCAAAATAGAGGAATAGCTTTTGGTGTATTTCAAGGAAAGATAAATATAATCAGTGTAATTACAGTTTTAGCAATCATATTACTTTTAATTTATTTTATTAGAACTTTTAAAGAAAATAAAAAAATTGAAAATGTATCTTATTTATTAATTGTTAGTGGTGCTATTGGGAATATGATAGATAGGGTTTTCAGAGGATACGTAGTTGATATGATTGATTTTCGTGGAATTTGGAGCTTTGTATTTAACATGTCAGATGTTTATATTAATATAGGAGTTGCTTTAATAATTTTAGATATGTTTTTAAAAAAAGATCATAAATCTGAAAAATAAAAATATAAAATGGAGGCAAGAAAATGACATTTCAAGAGATAATAAGAACTCTTCAAGATTATTGGGGAGCTAAGGGGTGTGTTTTGGGAAATCCTTATGACATTGAAACAGGAGCAGGTACATTTAATCCAAACACATTTTTAATGTCTTTGGGACCAGAACCATGGAAAACTGCTTATGTGGAGCCATCAAGAAGACCTAAAGATGGAAGATATGGTGAAAATCCAAATAGAGTTTATCAACATCATCAATTTCAAGTTATAATGAAACCTTCTCCAGGAGATATACAAGAGTTATATTTAGAAAGTTTAAGACTTTTAGGAATAATACCTGAAGAACATGACATAAGATTTGTAGAAGATGACTGGGAATCACCAACTTTAGGAGCTTGGGGACTTGGTTGGGAAGTATGGTTAGATGGAATGGAAATCACTCAATTTACTTATTTTCAACAAGTTGGAGGACTAGAACTTGAAATAGTTCCAGTTGAAATTACTTATGGACTAGAAAGGATAGCACTATATATTCAAGATAAATCAAATGTTTATGATTTAGATTGGACAGAAGATGTTAAATACGGAGATATGAGATATCAATATGAATTTGAAAATTCAAAATATTCATTTGAATTGGCTAATTTAGATTCATACTTTAAATGGTTTGATGAATATGAATTAGAGGCAAAGAGAATTTTAGATGAAGGGTTAGTCTTACCTGCATATGATTTTGTTTTAAAATGTTCTCACACATTTAATGTTTTAGATTCAAGAGGGGCTATTTCAACAACAGAAAGAATGGCATATATTTTAAGAGTTAGAGACTTAGCTAAAAAATGTGCAGAAATTTATGTGGAAAATAGAAAAAAATTAGGATATCCTTTGTTGAAGAAAAATAAATAATTTGTATTGGAGGAATAAAATGAGACTATTGTTTGAAATAGGTATGGAAGAAAATCCAGCTAGATTTCTAGTAAATGCATTAAATAGTTTAAAATTAAATTTAGAAAAAAAATTAAAAGAGAAAAGAATAAAATATAAAGAAGTTAAAATATATGGAACACCTAGAAGACTAGTTGTATTAGTTGAAGATTTATTAGAAAAGCAAGAAGATTTAGATGTCTTAAATATGGGACCAGCTAAAAGAGTTGCCTATGATGAATCTGGGGAAATATCTAGAGCAGGAATGGGATTTGCCAAATCTCAAGGTGTAGATCCAAAAAATTTAGAAATAATTGAAACAAAAAAAGGTGAATATATAGCAGCAAGAAAATTTTCAAAGGGAATTGAAACAAAAAAAATATTACCAGATCTACTAAAAGAATTAGTATGTGAATTGGAATTTCCAAAATCAATGAAATGGGGAGATAAAAACTTTAGATTTGCAAGACCTATTCAATGGTTTTTAGCTATCTGTGATAATGAACTTGTGGAATTTGAAATTGAAGGAATAAAAAGTTCTTTAGAATCAAGAGGACATAGATTTTTTGGTGAAAAATTTGAAATTTCCAGTGTTGACGATTATTTGAAAAAAATAAGAGAAAACAACGTAATTATTGATATTGAAGAAAGAAAAAAAATGATTAAAGATATGATAAACCAAAATTGTACTAAAGAAGATGAGCAAGTTTTAGTTCATGAAAATTTATTAAATGAAGTTGCAAATTTAGTTGAATATCCTTATCCTATAGTTGGAACATTTAATAAAGATTTCTTAGAGGTTCCACAAGAAGTTTTAATAATATCAATGGAAGTTCATCAAAGATATTTCCCAATTCTAGATAAAAATGGAAAATTATTACCTAAATTTGTAGTAGTTAGAAATGGTATTTCATATTCAGAAAAAGTAAAATTAGGAAATGAAAAAGTTTTATCAGCAAGACTTGCAGATGCAAAATTTTTCTATCAAGAGGATTTAAAGAAACCATTTGAAGACAATATAGAAAAATTAAAAACAGTTGTTTTCCAAAAAGATTTAGGAACTATATATTCTAAGATGGAAAGAGTTTCTAAAATAGCAGATTTATTAATTGAAAAATTAGGATATGCTGAAGATAAAAAAAATATCAAAAGAACAATAAGTCTATGTAAAGCAGATCTTGTTTCAAATATGATAAATGAAAAAGAATTTACAGAGCTTCAAGGATTTATTGGAGCTGATTATGCTCTTAAAAATGGAGAAAAAGAAACAGTTGCAAAGGGTATAGAAGAACATTATTTCCCTAGATTTAAAGGGGATAAATTGCCAACAACTAAAGAGGGAATTGTTACAGGAATATGTGATAGATTAGATACTTTAGTAGGATGTTTAGGAGTTGGAGTTGTTGTAACAGGTTCAAAGGATCCATTTGCTCTAAGAAGAGCATCTTTAGCAATAGTTAATATAATTCTAAATTCTAAATTAAATGTTTCTTTAAAGGATTTAGTGGAAATATCCATTGAAATTTTAGATGAAGCAGGAATTTTAAAGAAAGATAAAAAAGACTTGGAAAAGGAAGTTTTAGACTTTTTAAAACAAAGAGTTATAAATGTTTTTTCTGATTTAGGTTACAGAAGAGATGTTGTATTAGCAGTTGTAAAAACATCTTGGAATAATGTAGTTGATACAGAGGAAAGAATAAAAGTTATAACAGAAGAAATGAAAGATTCTAAATTTAAAAATGTAATATCTATAATAAAAAGAGTAGGAAATATTACAAAATCTCACATGGATACAGAGGTTAATGAAGAATTATTTAAAGAAAAAGTTGAAACAGAATTATACAATTTTGTAAATGGATTAACAATTTCTTTAGAGAGAAAATTATCAGATAAAGATTATAGAGGATATTTAGAAGTTGTCCTAAGCAGTGAGGATATAATCAATGAATATTTTAATAATGTAATGGTTAACGATAAAAATGAAGAAATAAAAATGAATAGATTGTCTCAATTGAAAAAAATTGATGTTATTTTTAGAGAAATGGCTGAACTTAATTTAATTGAACTTTAAGATTTATAGATAACTAGTTAGTATTTTTATATGCTAACTAGTTTTTTTATTTATATAAAAAAAACCACTAATATAGTGGTTTATAATTTTATATATGGCTGGGATGGCTGGATTCGAACCAACGCATAACGGAGTCAAAGTCCGATGCCTTACCGCTTGGCGACATCCCAATTTGTAATGTTGCCTTTGAATTATATCAAAATAAATAAAAAAAGTCAATAAATTTTAAAAAAAAAGCAAAGATACTAAAAGTATCTTTGCTAAGTTAATTACATTATATTTTGCATAGGTGTGTTAGGCAAATTATTTTTATCTTCTTTTTTCTCAACAACTAAAGATTCAGTAGTTAATATAAGAGAAGCTATTGAAGCAGCATTTTGAATAGCAGATCTAGTTACTTTTGCAGGGTCAATAATTCCATTATCAATCATATGGATGTATTCCTCTGTAGCTGCATTAAATCCGTATCCTTCAGGTAAAGATTTTATTTTTTCAACAACAACTCCTTCGTTTATTCCAGCATTTGAAGCTATTTGTTTTAAAGGTGCAAGAAGAGCCTTCTTTATAATATTAACACCCATTTCTTCTTCTCCTTCTAATTTAAAGTTTTCAAGAGATTTGAAAATTTCTAAGAAAGCAATACCTCCACCAGGGACAATACCTTCCTCAATAGCAGCCTTTGTAGCATTAAGAGCATCTTCTATTCTTAATTTCTTTTCTTTCATTTCAGTTTCAGTAACAGCTCCAACTTTAATAACTGCTACACCTCCAGAAAGTTTACCAATTCTTTCTTTTAGTTTATCCACATCATATGTAGATGTAGTTTTTTCAATTTGTGATTTTATTAAATTAATTCTTTCTTCTAAAGATTTTTTAGAACCATTTCCAGATATTATAGTAGTATTATCTTTATTAATTTTAATTTTTTTAGCAGAACCTAACATATCCAGTTGAACATCTTCAAGCTTCATCATCTTATCTTCACTAATTACAGTTGCATTAGTAAGCACAGCAATATCTTCTAGCATTTCTTTTCTTTTATCTCCAAAGGAAGGTGCTTTAACAGCAACAACATTAAGAGTTCCACGTAAAGAATTTAACACTAAAGTAGTAAGAGCTTCCCCTTCAATATCATCAGCAATAATTAAAAGTGGTTTAGAAGTTTTTATTACTTTTTCTAATATAGGAAGAAGATCTTGAATGTTAGTTATTTTTTTATCAGTTATAAGAACATAAGGATTTTCAAGGTCAGCTTCCATTCTAGAAGAATCATTTGCCATATAAGGAGAAACATAACCCTTGTCAAATTGCATTCCTTCAACTACCTCAAGGGAAGTTTCAAAGGATTTAGCTTCTTCAACAGTTATAATTCCAGACTCTCCAACTTTTTCCATAGCTTGGGCAATAAGTTTACCAATTTCCTTATCTCCTGCAGAAATAGATGCAACTTGCTCTATCTCAGAATTAGATTTAACTTTTTTAGAATTTGCTTTTAATTTCTTTATAACTTCAGTAATAGTTTTATCAATTCCTTTTTTTACAAATATAGGATTGGCTCCAGCACTTACAATTTTCAATCCTTCTTTTACTATTTTTTGTGCAAGAATTGTAGCAGTTGTAGTTCCATCCCCTGCAATATCATTTGCCTTTGTGGCAACTTCTTTAATTAATTTTGCACCTAAATTTTCAAAGGGATCTTCAAGTTCAATTTCTTTAGCTATTGAAACTCCATCATTTGTAATCAAAGGAGATCCAAAGGATTTTTCAAGAATTACATTTCTACCTCTAGGTCCCAAAGTTACTTTAACAGTATTGGCTAGAGTATCAACTCCTTTTTCTAATTTTTTTCTAGCATCTTCATTAAATAATATAATTTTCGACATTTTAACCCTCCTAAAATCTTATTATGTAATTAAAATTATTCAACAATACCTAAAATATCATCAAAATTTAAAATACTATATTCTTTATTATTATGTTTAATTGTAGTTCCAGAGTATCCAGAAGAAATAATTTTATCTCCTATTTTAAACTCATTAGATACTTTCTCACCATTTCCAATACTTACAATTTCCATAATATTTTGATTACTTCCAGCAGAAGAAGCTGCTAAAATAATCCCACTAACTGTTTTTTCTTCTTTTTTTAGTTTTTCAACTAAGATTCTTTCACCGATTGGTTTAATATTCATTTTATAGCCTCCTTGTTTTTTGTTAGCACTCTATATACGTGAGTGCTTATGTTCATCGATTTTAATTTTATAACTTTTTAAAAAAAATGTCAACAAAATTTTTGATATTTTATATTTTCAGAAGTTTATGGTATAATTAATAGAAAGTTAAAATATTTTATTTGCATAAAGGGGTTGATTTTAATGATGAAGTACGCAATAATAGCTAATTTAGCTATGGCACCAGTGAGTATAGGAATAATAATTTGGTTTATTTTAAGAATGAAAAAAAACAAGAAAAACAAAAAATAGTGAGGGGATACCTATGTATAAAGCAGTAATTTCAGATTTGGATGGAACTTTATTAAATTCAAATCATGAAATTTCAGATTATAGTAAAGAAATAATAGGGAAGATAATAAAAAAAGGTGTAAAATTTATAATTGCAACAGGAAGGCATCATAAGGATGCCATGTGTTTTAAAAACCAACTAGGTGCAGACTCTTTTTTAGTATCAGCAAATGGAGCAGTTGTTCACGATTATAAAAATAAAGTTATTATGAATTATACAATACCAAAGGATTACGCAGAGTATTTTTTGAATTTAACATTAGAAGAAAATATTATGCAAAATGTATATACCTTTGATAAATGGTATGTGAATATAGATGTACCAGAGGTAAATGAATATCATAAGGAATCTGGATTTACTCCAGATATAGTAAATTTAACTGAATTAAAAAAAGATAATATTTCTAAATTCGCCTATATATGTAGGGATAGTAACGTTTTAGAGGAATTGGAAAATAAATTAAAAAATGATAATACAATTGCAAATAAAATAAATATTACAGCTTCCTTGGATATTTGTCTTGAAATTATGAAAAAAGGTGTTTCAAAGGGAAAATCTATTTCAGAAATATTGGAAAAGGAAGGAATATCTTTAGAAGAAACTATAGCCTTTGGAGACGGACTAAATGATAAAGAAATGTTAGAACTTGTTGGAAAAGGCTTGGTTATGGGGAATGCCAGTGAAAAATTAAAAAAAGCCTTACCTAATAATGAAGTAATAGGAACTTCTGATGAAGATAGTGAAGCTAGATATTTGAAAAAAATATTTTTATAAAATTATTGACAAGAATAGAAAATTATAGTAGTATCTATGCAAGAGGAAAGAAAAAACAAGTAAATAAATAGCTATATAACTGACGGATCAGTGGAAATAACCACAAGGAGTATAGTTTTAAATTAGTCGACCGTCTGGGCACAATCTAAGCCTAGACGGTCGATTTTTTGTTATAAAATTTTATAAAATTTAAGGAGGCTTTAATGACAAACAAAGCATGGGAAGGATTTAACAAAGCACGTTGGCAAGGTGAAATAGATGTAAGAAGTTTTATTCAAAGTAATTATACTCCTTATGAAGGTGATGATACTTTCTTAAAGGATAGTTCAGAAAAAACTAAAAAAGTTTGGAATAAATTAACAGAATTATTAAAAGAAGAGGGAAAAAAAGGTGTATTAGATGCAGAAACAAAAATACCTCAATCAATAACAGCTTATAAACCAGGATATATAGATAAAGATATGGAAGTAATAGTGGGAATGCAAACAGATGAACCTTTAAAAAGAGGTATTTATCCAAAGGGTGGTTTGAGAGTAGTTGAAAAATCTTTAAAAGCTTATGGATATGAAATTGATCCATTTGTTGAAGAAGTATTTACAAAGTATAGAAAATCTCATAATGAAGGAGTTTTCTCAGTTTATACTGAGGAAATGAAAGCTTGTAGAAGTGTGGGAATTATAACTGGATTACCAGATGCCTATGGAAGAGGAAGAATTATAGGAGACTATAGAAGAGTTGCTCTTTATGGTATGGATAGATTAATAGAAGATAAAAAAGCTCAAATGCAAGTATTGGAAATTGCAGAATTAGATGATGAAACTATTAGAAGAAGAGAAGAAATTTCAGATCAAACTAAATCTATGAAAGATTTTGTTAAAATGTGTGACTCTTATGGTTATGATGTAACTAAACCAGCAAAGGATGCAAAGGAAGCTGTACAGTTTGTATACTTTGGATATTTAGCAGTTACAAAGGATCAAGATGGAGCAGCAACTTCCCTTGGTAGAACATCAACTTTTTTAGACATCTATATTGAAAGAGATTTGAAAAATGGAGTTATAACAGAGGAAGAAGCTCAAGAATTAATAGATCAATTTATAATAAAATTAAGGATTATTAGATTTTTAAGAGCTCCAGAATATAATGAATTATTTTCAGGAGATCCAACTTGGGTAACAGAATCTATTGGTGGTATTGGTTCAGATGGAAGACCATTAGTTACAAAAAATTCATTTAGATATTTAAATACATTATATAATTTAGGAGCAGCTCCAGAACCAAACTTAACAGTACTATGGGCAGAAAAATTGCCAGAAAATTGGAAGAAATTCTGTGCAGAGGTTTCTATAAAAACATCAGCTATTCAGTATGAAAATGATGATCTAATGAGACCTGAATTTGGAGACGATTATGGAATTGCTTGTTGCGTTTCTCCTATGAAAATAGGAAAAGGAATGGAATTCTTTGGAGCAAGAGCAAACCTAGCAAAGGCTTTACTTTATGCTTTAAATGGTGGAAGAGATGAAAAAAGTGGAAAACAAATATCTCCTAGATTTGAAGCAGTTAAAGGGGATTATTTAGATTATGATGATGTAATGATGAGATTCGATAGAATTATGGAATGGTTATCAGGAGTATATGTAAATGCTTTAAAAATAATCCACTATATGCATGATAAATATGCCTATGAAGCTTTTGCAATGGGACTTCATGACTTAAATATTGAAAGAACTCAAGCAACAGGTATTGCAGGTTTATCAATTGTTGCTGACTCATTAGCTGCTATTAGAGACTGTAAAGTTAAAGTAATAAGAGATGAAACAGGATTAATTGTTGACTTTGAAAGAGAAGGAGACTATATCCCTTATGGAAACAATAATGATGAAAGTGATAAGCTAGCAGTAATGGTTATGGAAAAATTTATGAATCATTTAAGAAGTCATGAAACTTATAGAAATTCAAAACCAACTCAATCAATGTTAACAATAACATCAAATGTTGTTTATGGAAAGAAAACAGGGAATACTCCAGACGGAAGAAGAGGTGGAACACCTTTTGCACCAGGAGCAAATCCAATGAATGGAAGAGATACCAATGGAGCATTAGCCTCATTACTATCAGTTGCCAAATTACCATTCCATAATTCAGAGGATGGAATTTCTTATACCTTTGCAATTGCACCAGGAGCTTTAGGAAAAGAAAAAGATGGAAGAATTGATAATTTAGTTGGATTATTAGATGGATATTTTACTCCAGAAGGTGGTCAACATTTAAATGTAAATGTATTTGATAGAGAATTATTAGAAGATGCAATGGAACATCCAGAAAAATATCCTCAACTAACAATAAGAATTTCAGGATACGCAGTTAATTTTAATAAATTAACAAGAGAACAACAACTTGATGTTTTATCAAGAACAATAAACAGTAGAATATAAAGCTAGGTGGGAGATTATGGAGATTTTAGGAAATATTCATTCTTACGAGAGTTTTGGAACTGTTGATGGACCAGGAATAAGATATGTTGTTTTTTTACAAGGATGCCCATTGAGATGTAAGTTTTGTCACAATCCAGATACTTGGGACATTAAAGGAAATAATAAATTAGTCAGTCCAAAGGAAATATTTGAGGAATTATTAAAATATAAAAACTTTTTCAAAAAAAATGGTGGTCTTACAGTAAGTGGAGGAGAACCTTTATTACAAAGTGATTTTGTTTTGGAACTTTTTAAAATATGTAAGGAAAACAATATAAATACAGCTTTAGATACCTCAGGATATATATTTGATGATAAAGTGAAGGAAGTTTTAAAATATACAGATTTAGTTCTTTTGGATATAAAATGTATAGATAAAGAAGTATATAAAAATTTAACAGGAGTTAAATTAGATAATACTTTAAAATTTTTAGACTACTTAAAAGAAATAAATAAACCTGTATGGATAAGGCATGTTATTGTTCCAGGAATAACAGATGATGAAAAGCTATTAACTAAATTAGCAAAGTATTTAGAAAAATTTAAGAATATAGAAAAAATAGAATTATTACCATATCACACTTTAGGAGTTTTTAAATATAAGGAATTAAAAAAAGAGTATCCTCTTTTAGGTACCAAACCTTTATCAGAAGAGAGATTATTAATAGCTAAAAAAATATTTAAACAGTTAGTATAACATATTGGAACCAAGAGTTTTTCTCTTGGTTCTATTTATTTTTCAAAAAACTTATGATGAGATGGTTTTATTCAATATAAAATGTTATAATTCAAGTGACTACAATTATATTGGGAGGAATTATGAATACTAATTTCAGAGGGGTTATTATTACAATAGTGGGAGCATGTGGTTGGGGATTTTCAGGAGCTTGTGGGCAGTATTTATTTGAAAATTATAATATTAATGCTTATTGGCTTACCACAGTGAGGATGCTATCAGCAGGAACAATTTTATTAGCATTTAATTTGTTTCATGAAAGGGATAAAAGTTTAAATATTTTAAAAAATAAAAGAGATTTATTTAGATTAGTTTTGTTTGCTTTTTTTGGACTTTTACCAGCTCAATTATTTTATTTGTTAGCAATTTCTCATTCCAATGCTGGCACAGCTACAGTATTACAATACATAGGACCAGTATTGATTATGGTTTATGTATGTTGTAAAGAAAGAAGAAGACCTACAAAATATGAGTCTTTAGCACTTTTATGCGTTATAGTAGGGACAACTATGCTTGCTACTGGAGGAGATTTAGGAAATTTAGTTCTTTCTAAAAAAGCCTTGTTCTATGGATTATTATCTGCTGTAGGATTTTTTCTTTACTCAATATTACCTGGAGATTTAACTGAAAAATATGGATCAAAGGTGGTAGTGGGATATGCAATGATATTTAATGGTTTTATAATGAAAGAATTTATTTATAGGGAACCTATGAATCTAATATTAAATATAAATGCTTATTTGGCAATTATGGGTATTGTTCTTATAGGGACAATAGGAGCTTTTGTATTATATTTACAAGGAGTTTTGGAAATAGGAGCTTCTAAAGCTAGTATGATAGCAAGTATTGAGCCTGTTTCTGCTTCTTTATTTGCATTTTTATGGCTAGGAACAGTGTTTGTTAAAACTGATATTATAGGAATTTCTTTTATTACCTCTGCAGTTTTACTAGTTTCAGCTTTTAATAATAAAAAAAGACAGTAAATACTGTCTTTTGTATTAGTCTAGTATAAATTCATGGATTATTCTAGGAGAAATATTTGTAGTTTCTTCACAACCAGTTAAAATCATATTTTTATAAAGCTCATTCTTAAACTGTTCTAAGATAATTTTAACACCCTCTTGTCCTCCACCAACAGCTCCCCAAATAATAGGTCTTCCAATTAAAACTCCCTTAGCTCCAAGGGCAAGGTATTTTAATATATCTCCACCATTTCTAGCAGCACCATCAACAAGAATATTTACTTTATATCCAACTTCTTTAACTATTTCATTTAATACTTCACAAGGGGCAAGGGTATCATCTAGCACTCTTCCTCCGTGATTAGAAACAACAATTGTATCAACTCCAGCTCTTTGACAAAGCTTAGCCTCTTCAACACTTAAAATACCTTTAACTATAAAAGGAAGGTCAGTGGAATCAACTAAAGTTTTCAAATCTTTAAAGGATTTTGGACCAACAGGTTGATTATATAGGGCCATAGTTAAAAGTCCAGCTCCATCAATATCTATTCCAACTGCAACAGCCCCAGCTTCTTCAGCCATTTTAATTCTTTTTATAATTTCTTCATTATCTCTAGGTTTAATAATTGCAACACCTTTTCCCCCAGCTTTCTTTATAGCTTTTAAACCAAGTTCAAGATATGTAGGGTCTCCCCCGTCTCCTACCATTCCAATAGTTCCAGCATCCACAGCTCCATTAATTACATTATTTGCATATTCTTTTTCATTTACAGCATTTCCAAAGTTATAACTAGCACCTGTTATAGGGGCTATAATTCCTGGAAAAGATAACTTTTCCCCCCAAAGAGATGTTTCTAAGATAGGATTTTTTGCTGAATGTATAGTTTTTAGAATTAGTCTAATTCTTTTTAATTTGTTATAATTTCTTTTGAAAGAATCTCCAGTTCCACAACCACCCATACCTGGAACCTTACCAGCACACCAAATGCCGTTACATTCATTGCAGACATTACAAAATCCCTTCATTTTTTCTCTGGCATTTTTTTTTACTTCTTTAATATCCATAATTTCCTCCTTAACAATATATAATATAAGTATACCTTATACTTTTAATTTTTTTAAAAGATTATTTAATATTTTTTTCAATGATTCAGAAACTATTAGGCCACTTGAAATGGAAAAGGCAATAAATAAAGTTTCAATTCCCTTATGCAAAGCTAAAGAATAATCTTCAGTAACAATATAGAACATTGTATAATATAGAGAATACCCTGGAACTAAGGGAATAATTCCTGGTAGCATATATAAAAATGTAGGTCGTTTAGTTATTTTGGAACTAATATTTCCCAAAAGACCAATGGTTAAAGTACTTATAAAGTAAGGAAGAATAATTTCCCCACTAATTCTCATTAAAAATACATACAAGGCCCAGCTAATACCTCCTATAATTCCTCCAACTATTAGATCAACTTTTGGAATAGAAAGAAAAACGCCAAAGCATAGGGAAGTAATACCTAAAATAATAAAATTTTGAAAGATAGAGACATTTTCCATTAGATATAACCTCCTAATTTAATCCAAAGCTTCATAGCTCCACCAATTCCTATTCCAATTGATAAAGCTGTTAAAAAAGCTTCTGTTGTTCTAGCATTTCCAGATAATAAGTTTCCAGATACTAAATCAGATACACTTTTTGTAATAGCTATTCCTGGTAAAAATGGAATAATTCCACCAACAATTATAAAATTACTATTAGGAGCTAGTCCTAAAACATTTAAAAATTGAGCAGAAATACCTATAAAGAAAGTTGAAATAATTATTCCAAGCATTGAAGTCATGGAAAACTCAATTATTTTCTTAAATATATAAAGGGAGATAATTACTATTATAAAAGTGAAAAGAAACTCCAGGTAATTTGTTTTAAAAAGAAGGGTAAAAGTAGCGGAACCTAATCCTGCTGCTACAGCTTTAATAAAGAAAGAATAAGTTTCCTTTTTTTCAATTTTTTTTAATATATTAACAGCTTTGTCAATATTAACTTTTTCTTGGGATATCAATCTCAGAGTGAGACTATTTAAAAGAGAACATTTTTGAAGATTGATAGTTCTATCTTTAATGGTTTTCATAAAAGTAATTCCATCATCTCTGTCATCTCCAATAATTATAACAGTTGGAGTTATGAATAGACTGATATATTTAAAACCCTTTGATTTGCAAAGACTTCTGCATAAAAATTCAACATTATCTGTATCTGCACCATTTTTTAAAAGTAATTCACCAATAAACAGGGATAGTCTGTAAATATGTTCTTTTCTTTTTCTAAATTCTGAATTATCATTCGAATTTAATTCCATAGTAACTCCTTTCATTTATAAAAATAATAAATAACCTCTTTTATTAAGAATACCATTTTTTTATATAAAAAAAAAGAGATTATTTTTATATAATCTCTTTTAAGGATAAAATTTATTTTATATTTTTAAGCAGTAGCTAATGTTTCTTTTCCTGCATCTGGATCATTGAAAACTTCTCTATCTAAATCTCCTTCTAAAGCAGATATACATACTGTAGTTACTAAGTCACCTGATGAATTTGTAGCAGTATGAGCTTGATCTATAATTCTATATATTCCTGCAACTAAGGCGGTAGCTTCTAAAGGTAATCCCATTTGTGTTAATAGGGTAATTGATATAACTAATCCTATTTGAGGAGTAGCAGCACAACCAACACTTAAGAAAGTGGCTTGTACAACTAACATTATTTGTTGCTGAATAGATAAATCAATACCATATAATTGACTTGCAAAAATAACAATTACTCCAAAATAATAACAGGTTCCATTCATATTAGCAGTGGCTCCAAGGGGCAAAACAAAGTTGGAAATTTCTTTAGATACTCCAAGTTTAGGTGCTGTTTTCATTGAAACTGGAAGAGCTGCTGAAGAGGCGCAAGTACTGAAAGCCACTATAAAAGGTTCAATAGCTTTTTTCCAAAAATTTAAAGGATTAACCTTTGCAATAAATATCAACATTAAACTATAAACTACTGTAATCATTACTATAGCAGATATATAATCAGTTACAATAAATTTCAAAACAGGACCAAAGATAGCAGTTCCATATTTAGCCATTGCAACAGACATTAATCCAAAAACTCCATAGGGAGTTATCTTTATAATCATATTGATTATATTAAACATAGCTTCAGATAAATTATTTATTATTTTAGCTAGTGGTTCTCCCTTTTCCCCCATTAAAATAATAGAGAAACCTAGAAGAAGTGAAAATACAATAACTGGCATCATATCACCATTTGTTAATGAAGCAAATGGATTGTTAGGTATTAAATTTAAAATAGTCTGATACATTCCAGGAAGTTCTTTAGTAGCAACTTCTTTAGAAACACTTCCTAGTAGGATTCCTTTTCCAGGTTTTATAATATTAGCAACAACTAATCCTATTGTTGCAGATAAAGCAGATCCTCCTAAAAAGAATAGAACTGTTTTTATTCCAATACTCTTAAGTTTTTTAATATCTCCAAGTGAAAGTGCTGCATCTGTTACTGAAAAGAACACCAATGGTACAATCACCATTTTGATAGATTTTAAGAAAATACTTCCGAGAAATGATAGAAATGGAATGATATGATCTTTTATCATTGGATTGTTTAATCCGCCCATGAAATTAAGAATATATCCAACGATAATTCCTGCAAATAAACCTATAAAGATTTTGATGTGTAACGGCATTTTTTGTTTTTTGTTAATTGATAGTGACATTTTTTTACCTCCCTGAATTTCTTGCAAATGTTTTGTTTGAAATCGCAACGATTACATCGATAAAAACATGGTACTATGATATTTATGAAATGGCAAAAGTTATATTAAAAAAAATATAAGATATAAGTATTAATTATATCTTATATTTTTTTTAAAGGTAAGCAATATAAAAATTTAAATGTCAATATTGGCAATTTTTAAAAATTCTTTCATAGCTTTAGAGATATATCTATGTTTTTTATTAGCAATATAGATAGATCTTTTGGCTAAATCTTTACCCACTTTATAATAAATAAGAGAATCATTATTTTTATAGGCAGATTTAATTAACGTATCTCTTATGAATAGAGCTACATTTTTATTAGAAATAGCTATATGATATCCAGTTAGAATTTGATCTATTTGAAAAACTGATTTTGGAATAAATCCTTCTTTTTTACACATTTTCAATCCCCTACTGTATTGATCATTTCCTTTTTTCATAGTAATAAATGGAAATTTTTTAAAATGTTTTAAAGATACTTCAGGAAAAGTGCTTTCAAGATGAATATTCCTTTTTATATCATCAAAAGTTAGTTGATATTCCTTTAAACTCTCATTGATTTTCCATTGTCTAGGTACTCCTAATAATATTTCTTCTGTGGAATATTTGTAAACATCTAAATTTTTATCTTTTTCTGAAATAGCAGTTTCAATAATTAAATCAATTGTTCCATCTTCAATTCCAGAAGTAAGTTCTTTAATATTTCCTTCTATAGTTTCCACATGAACATTTGGATATTTATTTGAAAATTTTTCAATTAATTTTGGAAGAGTAAATGCACAAAAAAAGGAAGAGCCACCAATAATTAAATTCCCTGATTTTAGTTCTCCAATATCTTTAAAATGTCTGATTAAATCATTTTCCATTTCCAGTATTTTTTCAACGTACTTAATATAATATAGCCCCTCCTCTGTTACTGTTAAAGGTATTGTGTTTCTATCAAATATAAGCACTCCAATTTTTTGTTCGGTTTTTTTAACTAGGGAGCTTAAAGCTGGTTGCGATATATATAATTTTTTAGCTGCTTTGGAAAAACTTCTTTCTTTATAGATAGTATAAATATATTTCATTTCATTTACCATAGTCTAACCTACCTTTCAATTGAATTTTTAGGATATATTCATAATACCATATTTATATTAACATATAAAAAAAAATTATATGTCATACGGATTTTAGTATAACATTTGAAAGAAATTTATCTTTAGAGTATCATTACGTTATAGAAATAGAACACCAATAAATAATTGAATTAAAAGGAGAGTAAAAATGGAAGATAACAGAATAATTGAATGTATTGAAAGAGCAGATTATTTACTAGGGAATTTAATGGGAGTAAAACCAGGAGAAGAAGTATTAATAGTTATTGATCCAGAAACAGATATGAGAATGGCAAATGCACTTGCAGGAGCAGCTTTAAAATACGGAGCAGAATACAACATTACAATGATGCCAATTAGAGGGAAAGATAAGGCAACAATATTTCCTAAAACATTGGAATTAGGTATGGAAGCTTGTGATATATTTATTGGAATGACAACAGCTTCAGGAGCAGCTATTTATAATAATAAATTAAAAGAACTTGTAAATAAAAAAACATTAAGAGAATGTTCAATTTGTTTACGTCACATAGATAACTTTACACGTGGTGGAGCTTTAGCAGATTATGAAGCAGTATATAAAGATGGGGAAACTTTACAAGCTGTATGGAGAGGGAAGAAAAAAGCTCATATAACAACTCCTGCAGGTACTGATTTATATATGGAAATGAACGATATGGAACCAATTATAGAATGTGGTATAGCTAGAAATCCTGGAGATGCAATGGCTTGGTCAGATGGGGAAGTTTCTTTAGGACCAGTTATAGGAAGTACTCATGGAATTCTTGTGGTAGACGGTCCAATTTGTTATTATGGATGTCCAACTATTCCAGTTAAATTAAAAATAGAAGGTGGACGTATTGTTGAAGTAATGGGTGGAGATGCAAAAATATGCAAGGAAATTCGTAGACAAATAGCTGAAGTTAAAGATAGTGACAATATAGCAGAAATTGGAATAGGATTAAATAGAGATTGTTTATTTAATGGAGATTTTGAAGAAGAAAAGAAAGCCTATGGAACTTGTCACATAGCTATGGGAAATGGATTCTATTATGGACAACCAGCAAAATCAACAGTTCATATAGATATGGTTCAATATAATCCTACAATAACTTTTGATGATGAAGTAATAGTTAAAGATGGAAAAGTTCTTTGTGTTGAAAAATAAAAGTTAAAAATTAGAAGGATAGTTCATAAATATTATGAAGAAAGAAAGTCTGAAAAAAAAGACTTTCTTTTTTTATAATTATGATATAATTTAATAAAAATATAAGAAAAGGAGATTAAAATGAGGGCTGTTGTTCAAAGAGTAAGTAAAGCTGAAGTTAAAATAGAAGGAAAATCAGTTGGAAAAATAGAAAATGGTTTTTTAATTCTTTTAGGAGTAACTCATAATGATACTTCAAAGGAAGTTGAATGGCTTTCTAATAAAATCAAAGGGCTAAGAGTTTTTGAAGATGAAGAGGGAAAAATGAATTTAGGCTTAGATGAAATAAAAGGAGAGGTATTAATAGTTTCTCAATTTACATTATATGGAAATTGTCTAAAGGGGAAAAGGCCTAGTTTTGTAAATGCAGCTAGACCAGATATAGCAATTCCTTTATACGAAGAGTTTATAGATAAATTTAAATCTTTTGGAATTAGTAAAGTAGAAACAGGTGAATTTGGTGCAGATATGAAAGTTTCATTAATAAATGATGGACCTGTAACACTTGTTATAGATACTCCAGTGAAATAAAGGAATAATTATGAAAAAAATAAAATTAGCATTAGCACAAGTGGAATCCTTTCATGGAAATAAAGAAAAAAATTTAGAAAAAGCTTTAGATATTATAAAAAAAGCAAGTGAAGAAAATGCTAACATAGTTGTATTCCCAGAACTTTTTTATTTTGGATATTTTAATAAAAGGAAAATCTTTCATGAGTTAGCAGAATATAATGATGGGAGATTATACTCTGAATTAAAAAGAGCAGCTGTGAAATATAATATTTTTATTGCTATGGGATATGTAGAAAAGAAAAAAGAAATTCCTGATAAAATCTTTAATTCAATTATGTTCATTGATAATAAAGGTGAGAGGGTAGGTAGTTATAGCAAATATTATTGTTGGGGATCTGAAAAGAAAACATTTGCTCAAGGGAATGACATTTTAGTTTATAAAACTAGTATAGGAAATATAGGACTATTAAACTGTTATGATATTGAATTTCCAGAATTATTTAGAATTTTATCTTTAAAGGGAGCAGAATTAGTTATATGTAGTGCTGTTTGGAGCAAGTGGATACAACACCGTTGGAACAATAGTTTGATTTCAGGTGCTGCTACAAACTTATATTTTGTAGTAGGGGTTAATACAGTTGGAATTACTCCCAATGGAAATATGATATGTGGGGATACTAAGGTAATAAATCCTTTTGGGGAAGTTATTGTAAAGGCTTCAGAGGATAAGGAAGAAGTTATCTATAAAATTATAGATTTAGATGAAGTAAAGAAAACGAGAGAAGAATATCCTATATGGAAAGACTTTAGAAAAGATATGTATAAAGATAAAATATTGGATTTTTAAAAATAAAATGTTATAATTATAGTCAAATATTAAAAATAAGGGGTAGGAATAGTATGGAGGGGAATAGATTATTAACAGATTTTGCAAGGGTTATTAACTCAGACAGATATCAGTACACAGAAAGTGATATATTTGTAATGGAAAACAGTCAAGAAAGAGAAGCAATCTTTGATATGTTTTTTAGAAAAACAGAGGATAATGGTTTTGCAGTTGTTTCAGGGGTGAAAGAAGTTATAGATTTAATTAAAATATTAAATGAAACAAGTGAAGAAGAAAAAAGAAAATATTTCAAAGAAATAATTCACGAACCAAAACTATTGGATTATTTATCTAAATTAAAATTTACAGGGGATATCTATGCAATGAGAGAAGGGGAAATAGCCTATGCTAATGAACCTGTTATAAGTATTAAAGCTCCATTGGTTCAAGCAAAAATATTAGAAACACCTTTGTTAAATATAATGAATATGCAAATGGCCATTGCAACAAAAGCATCTAGAGTAACAAGGGCAGCTTATCCTTTACAAGTATCTTCTTTTGGAAGCAGAAGAGCTCATGGTTTTGATAGTGCTGTATCAGGAACTAAAGCATCTATTATAGGAGGATGTACATCCCATTCAAATTTAGTAGCTGAATATAAATATGGGGTACCTAGTGTTGGAACAATGGCACATTCATATGTACAGACCTTTGGAGTTGGGAAAAAAGCTGAAAAAGAATCTTTTGATATGTTCATAAAATATAGAAGAAAAAGACAAGCAAATACTTTAATCTTACTTATAGATACATATAATACTTTAAAAATAGGGATAAAAAATGCTATACAATCCTTTAAGGATAATGGAATAGATGATACTTATCAAGGAGTTTATGGAGTTAGGATAGATTCTGGAGATCTAGCTTACCTTTCTAAAAAATGTAGAGCAGAATTAGATAGAGCAGGATTAAAAAAGGCTAAAATATTTTTAACTAATGGGCTTAATGAAGATTTAATAAAATCTTTAAAAGAACAACAAGCTTGTGGGGATATATTTGGTGTAGGAGACGCTATTGCTGTAAGTAAATCAAATCCTTGCTTTGGTGGGGTTTATAAAATAGTTGAAATACAAAATCAACCTGTAATGAAATTATCAGAGGATACAATAAAAATATCAAATCCAGGTTTTAAAGAAGTTTATAGAATTTATGATAAAAAAGGTATAGCTTATTCAGATATAATTACTTTAGTTAATGGGGATACAGATAAAGAAAAAATATTATCAAATGAAGAGTTTAGAACTCAAGATGAGACAAATGAATTGAAATATAGTATTCTTTATAAAGGAAACTATACTTATGAAAAATTAACAAGATTATATGTTAAAAATGGACAATTTACAGATGAATATTACGATTTAAATGATGTATTAAAATCACAGAAATATTATTTTAACAAGTTAAACAAAATTTCAAATGAGAGAAAAAGATTAGAATTTCCTCATAAATACAAAGTTAACTTATCTAAAGACCTAAGAGAATTAAAATACTCTTTAATAGAAAAAATAACAGCAGAAATATATGAATAATATAAATTAAGGAGAGATATAATGAAATTGTTAAAAGAAATGATAATTGAAAAGGGAAGTGTAAAAAATTCAAAACTATTAAAGGTTGATAGTTTTTTAAATCATCAAATAGATCCTAATTTGATGTATGAAATAGGAAAAGAATTTAAAAATGTATTTGAGGATAAGAAAGTTAACAAAGTATTAACTATTGAAGCTTCAGGAATAGCTATAGGTATAGGAACAGCTTACGCTTTTAATGTTCCAATGGTATTTGCTAAAAAAAATAAACCTGCAACAATGTCTGAAAATTATAATACTATTGTTCATTCTTTTACAAAAAATAAAGATTATAATATCACTGTTTCTAAAGAATTTATAAATAAAGGTGATAAAATTTTAATAGTAGATGATTTTTTAGCTATGGGAAATGCAGTAATAGGTCTTAAAAAAATAGTTGAAGAAGCAGGTGCAGAAGTTGTAGGAGTTGGAATAGTTATTGAGAAGGGATTCCAAAATGGAGGAAAGCTTTTAAGAGAGTCAGGATTACACTTAAAATCACTAGCTATCATTGACAGTTTAGAGGATAATAAAATTCATTTAAGATAAATAAAAAGAGAAAGAGGGTTTGTAGTGCACCCAAAATCTTAGACAAATAAGATGGAGGGTGCATTTCTTATGTCCAAATTAACAAATAAACAAAAAATAGAAATTTATGAAAGAAGGTTGAAAGGAGAAACAGTAAAATCTTTAG